>NZ_DBKJ01000052.1:0-76989 GCF_002297325.1 Treponema sp. UBA753
TCTTAGCCTCTTAGGAAGTATTACTTCAGAATGAAGGCTAAAGGTTTAAATATACTTTGCTTGTCCTTTCTGAAAATTCTTCCGAATATAGGCAAAAATCAATTTATGTGCTAAAATCTGCAAATTGAATTTTATGCGGCACACACCAGTGTCGAAGATGAGGTTTTTATGGCAAAAGAAAAAGATGTGCATGCTTGCACTTTGGACAAAATCATCAGTCTTTGCAAGAGAAGAGGATTTGTTTATCAGGCTTCTGAAATTTACGGCGGAATGGCTGGCGCATGGGATTACGGTCCTCTTGGCGTTGAATTCAAGCGCAACATTCAGAACGAATGGTGGCATTACATGACTCAGCTTCATGATGATGTTGTTGGTCTTGATTCAGCTATTTTTCAGCATCACACAACTTGGGAAGCTTCCGGCCATGTAGGGCATTTTTCTGATCCGATGATTGACTGCACAGAATGCAAGGCCAGATTCCGCGCTGATCAGCTTATTGAAGATTATTTTGACAAGACTGGCGAAACTCCTTCAAAGCCGGTTGATACAATGAGCCATGAAGAAATGAAGGCTTTTATTGATGAAAAGATTAACTGCCCGACTTGCGGAAAGCATTCTTGGACTGATGTGCGTGAATTTAACTTGATGTTCAAAACTCATCAGGGACCTGTTGCCACAGAAGCTTCTTTGGTTTATCTTCGCCCGGAAACTTGCCAGGGAATTTTTACAGATTTCAAGAATATTGTTCAGTCAAACAGAATGAAAATTCCGTTCGGAGTTGCCCAGGTTGGAAAGTCGTTCCGCAATGAAATTATCTTCAAGAATTTTATTTTCCGCACTTGTGAATTCGAGCAGATGGAAATGGAATATTTCTGCAAGCCAGGAACAGAAGATGAAACTTTTGCGCGCTGGAGAAAAGACCGCTGGAATTTCTATTTGAAATACGGAATTGCAGAAGACCATCTTAACTGGCATCACCACGACAAGCTTGCCCACTACGCAAAGGACGCTTACGATATTCAGTACAAGTTCCCGATTGGCTTTGAGGAAATTGAGGGAATTCACAGCCGCACAGACTTTGACCTTTCGCAGCATGAGCAGTATTCAAAGAAAGATATGCACTACATCGATCAGGACGACGCAAACAAACGCTACATTCCTTATGTTGTTGAAACTTCCGCCGGACTTAACAGAAACTTCCTTATGTTCCTTTGTGAAGCTTACGAAGAGCAGAATGTTGCAAAAGAAGGCGAGAGCGAAGACTTTAGAACAGTTCTTCATCTTGATCCTCGTCTTGCGCCTGTTACTGTTGCGGTTCTTCCTTTGATGAAAAAAGACGGACTTGCAGAAAAGGCAAAAGAAATTCAGCATATCTTAAAAGAAGATTTTGTTACTGATTATGACCAGAGCGGAACAATAGGAAAACGCTACAGACGCCAGGACGAAATTGGTACTCCATTCTGTGTTACAGTAGACCATGACACGCTTGATTCTTCCAGCGCGGATTTCAATACTGTTACAGTGCGTTTCCGTGACTCAATGGAACAAAAGAGAGTTCCTCTTGACGATTTGATTCCTTTCATTCAAAAGGAAATAAAATCTTATGTTCCTGTAAAACGCTAACAGTTTAACTGTCATTTGTCATTGCCGAACTTGATTCGGCAATCTACATTTGCTAGATTCTCCGAGCAAGCCGGAGAATGACAATTGTCGTGGCACATGAATGACAGTTAGTAGTTGTATTGGCAAAATTCGTCATTAGACTTATTTAAGGCTGGTTGCAAGTTATGGAATACGTTGCTCTTGGAAAAACAAATCTTCTAGTTAGCCGCACTGGTTTTGGCGCGGAAAGTCTTGACTGCAAGGAAATCGAAAGTTTCGGTGAAGATGCGGATGAAAAGGCTTGCGCTATTGTTCATCAGGCTTATGCTGGCGGAATGAATTTTTTTGATACTTCGCATTCCAAGCCAGTCTGTGAAAAACGTCTTGGAACTGCCTTGCATGGAATCAGGCATAACGTGATTCTTGCGACAAAAACTTCTGGCCAGGACTTGCATGAAATCCGCCGTGATTTAGATGAAAGCCTTATGTCTTTGGAAAGCGACACTCTTGATTTGTTTCAGCTTGAAAATCCGCTTATTGTTCCAAAGAAAAACGGCATGGACGGAATTTACAATGAGCTTTTGTCTTTAAAAGAAAAGGGAATTGTTAAGCATATTGGAATTGCAACAGAAAACTACGATATTGCAAAAGAGGCTATTGAAAGCGGACTTTACGAAGTTGTTCAGTTTCCGTTCAGCATGATTTCGCCAGATTCAGTGAAGGCTCTTGTAAAATTGTGCCAGGAAAAGGAAGTTGGCTGCATTGCTTCCCAGCCATTGAACGGTGGAGTTGTAAACGACATTCCTTTGGCTTTTGGTTTTTTGCATCAGTTTGAAAATGTTGTTCCTGTTTGGGGAACTCATACTCAGGAAGAGCTTCAGCAGATTCTTTTTTTTAACGACCATCCGCCAGTTGTTGACAAGTCTTTTAAAGAAGAAGTGCAAAAGGTTCAAAGTTTTTTCAACTGATTGAATTTTACAAAGTGTCGCCAAGAGCTTTTCGCAAATCAGCGGACTCTTCTTTATTCATTGTGCGCACAATTTTTATTGCGTTGTCATCTGTCTGAATCCTTTTTGGAGTTCCGTCTGGATTTACGCTTCCCACAATTTGAACAATAGGATTTTTAGGGCTTGTAGGAGAAACATCAACAACTTGTCCGACTCTTCCGTTTGAAAGAAAAACAAATGCTCCGATTGGAAAAAGCGAAATGCTGTACAAAAGCGCTTTGATTACAGTTTCATCATAAAGATGGTTGCTGTTCTTTAGCATTTCAATCATGCCTTCATAAGTTGTTCTTGCTTCTCTAAAATTTCTTGGAGCTGTAATTGCTTCAAATGAGCAAGCAACGCCGATTATTTTTCCGTAGAGTGAAATATTGTTTTTTAAAAGATGCCTTGGGTAGCCAGTTCCATTTTCACGCTCGTGGTGATCCAAAACTCCCAGTTGAATTGTAAGCGGAAGTCCTGCGTTTCTTACAATATTATACCCGATTACAGTATGAGTCTGCATCTGCGCTTTTTCTGAATGGCTAAGCGGATTATTGTTCATGTAAAGCTGCGGCGGAAGTCTTATCTGTCCTATTTCATGCAGAATACTTGCAACTCCAAGTTCAATAAGTTTTTCATAAGGCATTCTTATTTGCAGTCCGATTATGATTGCAAAAATTGCAGTTCTAAGGCTGTGGCTTATTAAAAAATTTTTATTTCTTGCTTCATAGCTTGGTGAAATTCTAAGCAGAAATTTTTTATTTTCTCTTACAAAGTTGCAAAGCTCAAGCACTTTTCCATTTAGTTCAGGCAGTGAGATTATTTTTTGAGTTGCATATTTTGTGTAGACGTAATTTATAAATTCCATGAATTTGTCATAGGCGTTTTGAGATTCTAAAAGCTTTCTGTTGTCTTCTTCTTTTGAAATAGAAACTGGCTCTGAAGAAAAATTAAAAGGCTGCTGTTGCGCGGACTGCTGATTTGCATTTGCTGAAAAATTTTGATAGGCGTTTTGCATTTGCGCAGCTGGATTCTGAAAAACTGGCGTTGGGTTTGGCTGCTGAAAAATCTGCTGAGGTTGGACTTGTGGCTGGGCTTTTTTTTCTGGCTCTGGAGTTTCCGAAGTGAATTCTGAAAGGTCTACTTCTTCGCTTGTTTTAAATTTTTCAGGAATCTGCTCTTCTGGAACAGAATCTTCTTCATCTGTAAATTCTGAAAGATCTACTGATTCTGTTTCTCCAAGTGAAATTTGCTTATGTTCTGTTTTTTCTGGATTTTTATCTTCTTCAATTTTGGAAAGAGTTTTTTCATCTTCGCTGTAGACTTCAAGAAATCCCCACTTCTTTAAACATGAAAGCGCTTCTGCTGTTACTGAGCAAGGCGGAGTTGTCAGCAAAAAAAGAGAGTCAAGCATTACATCTGAGTTGAAATGTGTGTCAGGTTTTATTTCTGCAACTTTGTATTTGACCATAAATCTTTCCTATTCATTTTATTATCGGCAGAATTTTAGAAAAGTTAATATGGGGTATCTATAAAAACTGGTCATGCAATTTTATTTAAAAAAATGAAAAGACCAAAGGCAACATCCTCTGATCTTTTCTCACGGAGATATTTAACATCTTTGTTGAGATGTATGGAAATTCTTTACAGGCGTCTGGATGTCCTCTAAGATTTCTCAAAAGAACCGCCTATAGTAAATTTCTATCACTGCACATTTATATTATCGGTGAGGCTTAAAAAAACTTTAATTGGAATTTGGAAAAAATTTTTTATATAGATTTATGGATTTTAAAAGTTCAGTGTAAATTAGATTGGAATATCTTATGCTGTAAAGTTTTTTTTCTGCTTGAGAATTATTTGGGATTTTTTCTGAAAGGGAATCAAGCTGCCTTTGCGTAGGGAATACAAGGGCTGCTGCGTCCTTTGCGGAAGACGATGAAATTTTTTTATCTATTTCATTGAGCTTGCTAAAAACTTCTGGAATTGCAAGAGGAGAGCGGAGCGCTTTGTTGCAAAGATTGATTCCTTTTTTTGCAAGGGATTCAAGAAGTTTTAAATTTTCACAGAACTGACTTTTCTGCTGTTCAAAAGAAATTTCTTTTTGCTTTGATAATTCTTTTTTATTTTCTTGAGCTTTTTCAAAAAATATTTTTCTTTCTGCTGTTATGACTGGCTTTAAAAGAAAATCTTCCACGTTGAATTTTTCTATTCCGTTTATTGCAAGGCTTTCTGGCGTAAGTGAAAATGTTCTTATTCCCTGTGCGGTTGCGGTTGTGCAATTTTTTTCAAACCACCATGAAAAAAGCTGCATTTTTTTATCTGTTAAAATTTCATTTCCGTTGTAGTTTTTCGCATAAAACGGAGCAGCTGAAAATAAAGTTTCAATATTTTTTGTTTCAGAAGTTTTTGTTCGGCTGCTTTCGCAATGAATTTTTTCTTCAAACTTTGAGCCTCTGACATGAGTTTCTTTGTTTGGAAACCCCAAGTCCATTCCTGCTAAATAAATTTCAGAAGTTCCGCACATTCTTGCAAAGTCCCACGCTGTTGTTGTTACGCTTCCGCCGGCTGCAAGCAAACCTTTTTTATTAGTATTATTTTCAAAAAATTTTCCAATTGGAAACATTGAAGAAAAAAGAACAATTTCTTTGCACTGAAATCTAAACACAGAAGGGTAAACTGCGATTTCTGTAACAAGAATGGATTCAGGCGATTTTAAAAATTCAAGATGAAGTGAACAGTAATATTGCGGATCGGCAAGAATTATAAAATCCGGCTCAATGTTAAATTCCAGGCACGAATGGAGAGCAGTGTCTACGCAGACAATTATTGCTCTGTCTTTTATTTCCTTCAAGTGCGGAAGAATTTTTTCTAAAGTCGGACCTGCCGCTATAATTACAAAAGGAATTCCACTTGCTTTATTTAAGAATTTATTTACTCCGTCTAGTTTTTCAATGTAATCTAAATTTTTGCAGCTGTTGCTTAGCCAAAGTCTTGAAAACTTTTCGAGAGTGTTTGTGTTGACTTCTTCCTTTTGCTTGTTTTGAAATATTACGTTTTCAATTGAATCAAAATATTCCTGTTTGTGCGCAGTGTGGGATTTTGTTTTAAAAATATGAGTTTTAGAATAAGAGCAGTTTGAAATTAATGCGGCAGTTTGTTCAACTGAAGCTCCAATTATAAAAATTAGTTTTTTATGTTCAAAAACTGGAGACCAGTCTATAGCGTTTAATGCGGAAAAAAAAGATTGTGTGTCTTCTTCGATTATAATTAAAGTTGGCTCTGGAAATTTTTTTGCAAACTCTATAGGTCCGTATCCTAAGCCAAATCCAAGAAAAATCGCAGTGTCTTTTTTTTCTGAGTCAAAACCGTTTACAAGACTGTCAGCTTCTTTTTCAGGATTGTATTTTGAATGCAGCAAAAGATTTTTTCTTTTTGCACTCAGGCTTCCGTTTTTTGCAGTTTCAAATTCGATTTCATTTGAAAACTTAACTTCTAGTGAATTTGAAAGTTCTGGAAAACGCTCCTTAAACAAAGAATAATTTTTATTCCAAATCGAGTTCAATAGTCATATTCTCCGTTATCGGCGTTCCCGGTTCTGGGCTTTGTGCGGCAACCCAGCCTTCGCCTTTTATTACAAAGTTCAAGTCATCTCTTGCCAAAAGCGGAATCAAGTCTCTTTTTGGACGACCTGTAAAATCCGGCACAACCTTTCCAATTGAAAGCGGCAAATTTTCTTTTATTGTAATTCGGCCTGAATGCTCAAGACTTGCGGCTCCTTCTCGGTTGATCCCAAGATGATCGATTATTTCATCAGCGGCTTTTGCAATTACTGGAGCTACGATTCTTCCTGCGTAAGTTTCACCTTTTGCTTTTTCAATAACGATATACAAAACAATCTGCGGATTTTCGATTGGAAAAATCGCCATGCAGTTTGAAAGAAAATCTGTGTTGCTATATCCGCCGTTCACGGTATCTGCCATTTGCGCAGTTCCGGTTTTTACACCAATTGAAATATCTCTTAACGAAGCTCTTGTTCCTGTTCCACTCTTTGCAGTTGTTTCCATGCAGCTTAAAAGATAGTCCGCAGTTGAGCTTTTTAAAACACGGTTTCCGTAAGTCGGCTCATGTTCATATTCAGTTTTTCCATCGATGTCCGCTATTTTTTTTATAAATGTAAGTTTTATCTGAACACCTTTGTTTGCAAGAACGGTTGCGGCCTGAACCATTTGCAGCGCGCTTACACTTATTTCCTGGCCGATTGACATTGTGGGCTTGCTTCGTGCAGACCAGTATCTGTCATTCTGATTTTTTACTGAGCCTCTAGTTTCAGACGGAAGTTCGACGCCAGTTCTTTCTCCAAATCCAAACCGCCTGATATAAGATAAAAATTCTTCAGTTGTTATTTTTTCGCTCATTTGCGCCAACGCGTCATTGCATGAATATTTTAGCGCGCTTCTTGCGTTAAGCCAGCCATGGTGGTCAAGACAAGTTATTCTGATTGTTTCGCCTGATGAAGTTCGTCTTTGATAAATTCCATCGCACAAAAAACTGTCATCGGCAGTAATTGATTTTGAATCAAGAAATGATGCAACTGAAAAAATTTTAAATACGCTTCCCGGTTCGTAAGCTGTAACAGATGCTCTGTCTGTCATTTCCTGCGTTGAAGCGGAAGAGTATTCATTTAAATTTGCAGATGGCAAGCTGATGTATGAAAGTATTTCTCCGTTTTTTGCATCAGCGGCAATCAGCATCAAACTTTCAGCCTGAGTTTCTTCCATTGATTGCTTTGCAATTTTTTCAAGCTTATACTGAAGTCCAGAGTCAATTGTTAAGTAAACATTGCTTCCGTGGATTGTTCCAGTTGCGTCAGGATTCGGCTCTGGGGAAAGAATATTTTGCTTGGAGTATTCAATTCCGCTCAGTCCTGTTCCGTCATCGCCCATGTAGCCAATCAGCTGGCTTGCCAAAGAATTTTCAGGATAAAGACGACCGGGAATTTTGTCAAAGCGGGTGAAATTGTAGTAATTATTTTCATCAATTATTTTTATAAGCTCGTCGTATTGTTCTTGGGAAATTTTTTTCTTGATGTAAATGAAATTTGCATTTTTAGCATTTTGAATTTTTTGCGTTATTTCCTGTATTCCCATGTTTAATGGTTCGCAAACTTTTTCAGCAAATTCATCTGGGGCTTTTATGAGTTTTGGAGTTACAACGAAATGATAAAAATTTGTCTGGACTGCAAGAGGCTTTCCATTTCTGTCTGTAATTGAACCGCGCTCAATTGTTACTGGAACTGTAATTGTTTTTTTCTGCGGATAAAAAGCCAGCTTTACAAATTTCACATAAACATAAACCAGCCCGACTGCGCATATAAAAAAAATAAATCCAATCCGGAATTTATTAAAAAAAACACTCATTTAAAAATCACCTTGCCCAAAATATTTTTCTGAGCCACAAAGCCGTAAGTTCTTGAGTCAATTGAGTTTTCAAAATTATCTCCTATTGCAAGAATCATTCCTCGTGGAACACAAGGGCTGTTTTTTATCAGATTATACTGAAGTTCTGTAAGCGAGTAATTTTTTTCTCCTACGTGCAAAGTATATCCTGAATCTGATGAATATTCTAGGGATTCGCCTTCTGTGGCAATGCACCTTTTTACAACGAGATTGTTTTTATAAAAATAAATTACAATATCGCCAGTTTTTGCATTGTTCCATCTGAGTAAAGTTGAATTGCCGAATGGATTTACGATTCCATATGAAAGTTTGCAGACTAAAATCTTTTCGTTATCTTGAATTGCAGGTTCCATTGAAATTCCTTGCACTGAAAGAATATCAAGCACAAAAATTTTTATTACCGCTCCTATAAGAATTCCTGCGAATATGTATTTCCAAAAAGTTGGTTCTTGTGATTTATTTTTCATTATTATATTCATCGTCAATAATTGCTAATATCAAAAACTTTTTTTGTCGATATTGAAAATATGGAAATAATAAATTGCTTGGAATCTTCTGGCTTTAGAAAAAATACTACACACTTGATTCGACACAATGTTTTGCGCAGTGCTCGTGCTTCAGCAAAAACAGTTTATAGAACACGCAATGTTTTTAGCTCAAATTCAGTTAGAGCGGATTTTAATATTTTCTCGTTGATTCAGAATCTTCGCGGGCAGATTGGAGTTGCCGGAAAACGGATTAAAATTGCTTCCCGGTTTGCATGGCTTGTTCCGGTTGTGCTTTTGTGCATAGCTTCGCCTTTTTTTGTTTCCAAGTTTATTTCTTTTTCTGAAAGCTTTGCAAAAAATATAAATCTGAATCCTGTTTCAATGGATGAGTTTCAGGCTCTTGATAATGCGATGAGCGAATTTGCTTTTGACCGGACTTCATATTTTGACAGCGAAGGAAATATTTTTTCTGAAGACGGAATTAAAGTTGAGGCTAATTCAATTCTTTTAAAACAGCCTGTTGTTTTCCAAAATTACACGGTAAAACCGGGAGATACGATAAGTGGAATAAGTTCAAAGTTCGGACTTTCAAATATTTCAACATTGATTGCTGTAAACAATATCGGAAACGTCCGCTCAATTTATGCAGGCCAAAAACTTTCAGTTCCTTCTGTAGATGGTCTTGTTCATTCGGTTTTAAAAAATGAAACGCTTGATTCTATTTCAAAAAAATATTCTGTTGCTGTTTCTGATTTGCTTGATATAAATGACTTGTCATCTGAAAAATTGCAGGAAGGACAGAAAATTTTTATTCCAGGCGCAAGGCTCGACAGCAATTCTTTAAGAAAGGCAATGGGAGAACTTTTTGCAAATCCGCTGAAAATAAAATACAGACTTACTTCAAGATTTGGTTCGCGCGCAGATCCGTTTACTGGCGTTGCATCCCATCACACTGGAATTGACATGGCTTGTCCTACAGGAACTCCAATTTATGCATCCATGAGCGGAAAAATTGCATATACAGGATTTTCTTCGGTCTTTGGAAATTATGTGATTATAAATCATTATGACGGCTACCAGACTTTGTATGCGCACATGAGTAAAATTATTGCGAAAAAAGGCGAGGTTGTTAGCCAGGGCGCGAAGATTGGACTTGTTGGAAACACCGGATATTCTACTGGTCCGCATCTTCATTTTACAGTTTATAAAAATTCAAAGCTTGTAGATCCGCTTACAGTTTTAAAATAAATTTTAGAGGAAATTTATATGAACAGAAATTTCAAGTTGCGCAGTTTTGCTTTTATAGTTTTCTTTGCATTAATTTTTCCAGCTTTTTCTCAGATTGAATTTGGCAGTCTGGATTTAAATAAAGATGATTTTCTTATATTTTCCGCTGAACAAAATATTCCGGGAACACTTTCTTACAAGTCGCTTTTTTTCACTCAGCTTGATGAACAGAAAATAAAAAAAGAGCCTGTGATTTTGACTTGCTTCCCGGAAAAAATGGAGCTGCTCAACGAAAATAAAATTCTTCAGATTAGAAACAGATACGGAACTGCAAAATATTCTGTTGAAGATAAAAATTTAAAATGGACTTCTCTTGCTTTTGGAATTCCAGAAAACTACAGCCGGGCGAATTTAATTTCTGAAAGTCCTAATGGAAATTATTTTTGCTATGTAAAGAAAACAAAAAACACAACTGGAAAACTTTTGGTTGTTGACTGTAAAACTTATGAAGAAAAAATTCTTCTTGAAAAAACTCCGTTCAGCTACAAGTCCATAAATGCAAAATGGTCGCCAGACAGCAAGTTTCTTCTTTATGAAAAAGATGGCTGTGTATATTTTATAACTCCGAGCGAACTTTTCAAAAAAATAAATTTGCCTGAAAGCTATAGAAAAATTGGAAATGGCACAATCGATAATGTTCAGTGGACTCAAAATGGAAATATAATTTACGTTTCAAATGACCTTGTTTTTTTAATTGAAGAAAATGAGCTTTACACAAGAGGTCTTTACGCATCTCTTATTGGAAGCGGAAAAATTATCGGACGAATTCCAAAAGCGTTTGATCCGCTAAAAGATAAATTTTGGACAAATGAAGACGGAACAAAATTTGCGATAGTTTCAAGTAAAAATGCTCTTTATATTTATTCTGCTACAGAAAACGATGAACTTAGCTATTTAAAGCCGGAAGGAGTATTTCCTTTTTCACAAATAGACGGAAGCAGCTATGATTTTAATATTTTCTGGAGCGGAACATCTTCACCAGTTTTGTGGTGCGATTCTTTTTCTTTTGAAAATCCAAAAAGAGTCAGCTATGCTTATTCTGTAAAAGAAAAAATGGAGCTTTTGTTTAAAGCTGAAAATTCTATTTCTCCTGTTGTTTCGCCAGATAGAAAAAAAATTGCTTATACAGATTCTGGAAAATTTTTTGTATATGATATTTCTGCGCAGAAAAATATTTTGTCAAAGCCAGAGGAAAAAATTGTTTCGGCTGCTTGGAACGGAAATTTTTCAATTTATATTGGCGGAGAAGAAACTGTAAAGCTTGTAAATTTCCGTGGAGATGAAAAACTTCTTTTCCTCTCTTCTGCCTGCCAGCCATATTGGAGCAATGGGAAAATTTTGTGCAAGTCTGAAATTTCAAAGGAAACATTTGTTTATGAGGCGGACAAAAATACTTGGAGAACAATCTTGTCGTCTTCTACAGAAAATTTTTCACGGCTTGAAAAAAACGGAAGGTACAGAGTCTTTCTTGGTTCTTCAGTGAATTCAAAATTTTCAAATTCAATTTATGTAAGATCTCTTTCTGGAAAAACAAAAACATATTCTGTTTATAAGGAAACTGAAAAATATTCAGAGCCTCTAAAAAAAGCTTCTCTTGTTTTTGACGCATTGAAAAATTCAGAAGGACTTGCAGAAGTTCTTTATACACTTGATGATTTTAGAGTAAAGGGAACTTTCTTTTTGAACGGAGAATTTATCCGACGCTATCCGCACAAGGCAAAGCAAATTGCATTTTCTGGAAATGAATGCGCTTCGATGTTTTTTAGTTGCGCCGACTTGCTTGAAAATAATTTTATAATTGACAAGGATTTTATTCAGCGTGGACTTGCAAGAAATGAAGATGAATTTTTTACTGCGACAGGAAAAGAACTTTCGCTTTATTGGCACGCTCCTTTTTATCATTCAAATCAGCTTATGAAAAATGCAGGCGCAGAAGCTGGTTATAATTATGTTGAAGCTTTTAACAAATTCAATGATAGAATTACATTTGAAGAAAGCAAGAAAAATGGAAATGAATATTTGGATGCCAGTTCGCTTGTTGATTCTCTTGCTGAAAATCTTTATGACGGAATTGTAATTCCAGTTTCGATTGGAAATATGGACGGAACACGCCGAGATTATCTTTATGAAAAATTGGATTTGCTGATTTCTTCGATTTTAGAAAATGGATACGAAATTGTTTCGTTAAAAGATTTGCATTAAATTTTTATCTGCATTTCTTGCGCTTTGAAATGACTATTTGACTAAATGTTTTCAATAACGTAAAGTTAAGTATGTTTGTGACTAACAAGTGCCAGTGCAAGGAATGTCAGAACCCTGCGCTTTCTGTAATCCGCGACAATGAAATTATTCCGCACGAGCCGGGCTTTTGCTTTGAGCATACGGAAGATAAAATTGGTCATCTTACATCGCTGTTGAACTATATAAATTCACATGAAAAAATTATCGGACTTTGCGCTTACGGAATATCCGTGAACGGCGTTGATCTTTCAGGCAAGAAATTTTACGGCTGCAATTTTCAGCATTCAACATTTTCAAACATACATTCAACTGGATTAAAATTTAAAATATGCACACTTGATTTTTCAACATTCTCAGACTGCGATATGTTGAACAGCGACATTCAGTTTTCTTCTTTTTCCGGTTCGAAATTTATTCACGTGGTTTTTACTGGAAGCGATTTGGTTCATAACAATTACAACGGAATAACTGCTTACCAATGCAGCTTTGACGATTCGGATTTTTACAATAGCCGTTTTATTCGCGCAATTCTTATGAACACATCAATGAAAAACTGCAATCTCAAAAAAGCGATATTTTATAATTCCGCAAGAGAGCACGTTTCATTTAAACTTTCAAACACGCGGGAAGCTTTAATTGACAGAAACAAAAGCGGCTTGATTGAAGACTTTTCAGAATCTGAAGGAGAAGAGGAGTTATGAAAGTTTATTTTCATTTGTGCATAGACGGATTTACAAACAGCTATACAATTTTAAATGAAAATCCCGATATAAAAGAAGCGATTATTGTTGACCCAGGAAAAATTGATATGGAAACAATAAATTTAATTGAAGAAGGCGGCTACAAATTATCTGCGGTTTTAATTACGCACAAACATACTCACCATATACAAGGTCTTAGAACTCTCAAAAAAATCTATACTCCTGCAGTGTATGCCGCTGATGCTGGAATTTACGGAATGGATTGTTCTATTTTAAATGGAGACGGAATTATAAAGATTGCAGGTTTTAATGTTGAATTTTTTTCTGTGCCAGGACATTCTCCAGACAGCATGGTTTATAAAATTGAGGATGTGGTTTTTACAGGCGACACTTTGATTTCTGGAGTAACGGGAAGCACTTTGAGCCAGTATTCCCATAAATTGCTTTGCAAAAAAATTAAGGATAAGATTTTTTCACTTCCAAATAGAACTGTTGTTTTCCCTGGACACGGTTCTCCAAGTACTATTGAAAGTGAAAAGCAATTTAACATTGATTTAATTTAAAAACTAGTCCAGTCTTTGAACAAGCGCGACTCTTCCGCAAGCAAGCCCCCAATTATCAAAAGCGTAGCTGTTTAAAATTTCTGCCGCATCAACAAAAGCCTGTGCGTTTGTGTTCCTTATATATTCTGCGCTTTCCGGCTGAATTCTGTTTACTGAGCCGCGCCCTGCAAGTTGAAGAAAATAATTTCTTACATTTGAAAAAGACTGCTGCATTATGTAAGCCATGAATTCATTTTGCATTAAATATTCATTGTTTGTGTCATATCCAAGTCCCGGCTGCGTTTCCCAAAATTTCTTTAGAAAATTCAAAGAGTCTTTGTCAAACATATTGTAGCAAGTTGCAACGAGATTTCTAAAACTTTCGTCAGTAAAATAAATTCCGTGCCAGCTTTCATGCGCCATAAAAGTATGCCTAAGATATTCTGGAGATTCCCTGCTGAACGAAACGACTGCGCCTTTTCCGGCTTTAAATTCATCTTTGTCTTTTTGTATGATTTTATTTGCAATCAGAATTTCTTTTAAAATTTCTTCATATCTGTTTATTTGAAAATTTTCTTGCTCAACTAAAGAAAAGAAATTTGCTAAGTCATCGGCCTTATAGTCGTGCGCATTGTAGCCGTGCTTATTTTCCACAAAGTCATCAGAAACCAAAGTTCCTTTGTATCCGGCTTTTTCAACAAAATATGCGATTCTTGTAAAAAATTGATTTTGAATTTTGTAATCTGCAAAATCAAAAAATAAGACTCCTGGAAAAATCTCCCATTCAAAAAGCTCGTAGTCGTTTCGTCTCCAATTTTTTTGTGGCCAGTTGTTTACAAGACCCAAGTCTGTTTTCAATGGAAATAAAACTTTTCCATTTGTGTCTTGCGCAAATACTGAATCCGAAGACTTCATTATAAGTTTTTTTACAAGCTCTTTATTTTCTTGCAAGTCAATTTTTTCAAAAGGACTTTTTAATGCTGAAGTTTGCAATGTTTTTGAGTTTTCATTTTTTGAAAGCCGTATTGAAAATTTTTCTTCGCCTGCTGTAACTAAAACTCTTTTCTGATTTTTAAAAGTGCCGATGTCGTTTGGAGCTGAAATTCCAATTTCAATTTTTGGCATTATGCGTGTTGGAATATTTTGATCTGGAAAAAGATTTTTTGCATCACTGAAATCCGCAGAATTAAAATTCCATTTTATTTTTCCTCCGTTTGGTCCAAATGCAAAAAGCGGAATATTTTCATTTTCCCAGCCAAGCGCCGCTTCTGTTATCTGCGCTTCTGTTACTTTGAATTTTACATTTCCGTATACAAAAAATCCGGCTGGAACAATATCATTTTGTGCAATTGAAAATACAACTCTAAAATCTTCGGATTCAAAGTCCGAAAAATTTCCGGTTATAAGTTTTCTTGAATATATTGACGTTTTTAAAGTTCCGTTTGAAAAATCATCGTCAAATAAAAAACCCATTGCAAAAACATTTTCCATGGATTTTGAAATTGAATTTTTTGAAAAAGAAATTCTTACAGAAAGGCCTGCGCCTGATTTTTTATAGCGGACATTGCTAAAATGTGCCTTTTGATTCTCTGTGAATTTAAAAAACATATATTGTTTTTTATGTGGGTTTGATATTTTTGCTTCTTTCGCAGCTTTGTTTAATGCAATTAAATTTTCGCCGCTCATTCCAATTGAAGAGTTTCTAGCTTTGAATGCACAAGATGAAAATGCAATAATCAAAAACAATATTGAGGACTTAAAAAAGAATTTCTGCATGAAAACATACTAAACTTTTTTTTTACTTTACGCTACACTGATAAAATGTTTGCCTTTGTTCCAGGAAAAGACGCGCTTTTGTTTCTTGCAAAAATTCAAAAAAAAATAATTTCTGTTTTTAATTCAAATTGCTCTGCGGAATTTTTTGCAGTTCCTGTTTTTCCGCTTTGGGCTTTTTTTAGTTTTCCTTTTCCGGAAAAAATAATTTCCTGTGAATTTCTTGAGCCGGTTCTAAAAGATGAAAAATTCATTTATCCAGTAAAAATATTTTTCTTGAAAGATGAAAAAGAAAATATAATAAACCTTGAGATTGTATTTGGAAAAATTCTTGGGAAAATAAAAAGCAGCCTTGAATTTCATCTTTGTCCAGACGAAATAAAAAACTGCTTTCCATATAGAATCAGAGTTTTTAAAACCGGAAATGTTTTGGTTCAAGACAACAGCTGGCAGTTGTTTGATGAAAAATGGTGCAAATGCCAGCCGCTTTCTTAAAAACTATCGCATTACTTTTTCGCCGCGGTCCATTGCAATCAGACCGGACTTTAAAAATTCAAGAATTCCGTAAGGCTCAAGAAGCCGCTTTAATGAGCTTATTTTTTCTTCGCTTCCAGTTGCTTCTACAATCAATGCGTTTTCTGAAACGTCAACGATGTGGGCGCGGTAAATGCTGCAAGTTTCGATGATTACGCCTCTGTTTTCTCCGGCGGCCTTTACTTTTATAAGGGCTGTTTCGCGCTGGCAAGTCGAAGAAGAGTCGCAGTGTTCAATAGAAATAACTTCAACAAGTTTTGAAAGCTGTTTTTCAATCTGCTCAAGAATATATTCATCTCCGCGAACAACAATTGTCATGCGGGATTTTTCAGGATCTGCTGTTTCGCAGACTGTAAGCGAATCGATGTTATATCCGCGGCGGCTAAAAAGTCCAGACACACGGCTTAATACACCTGCATGGTTTTCAACAAGAACAGAAAGCACATATTTTTTCATTTCAAACTCCTATAAAAAATCAATGAGAAAATGTTATTTTCCTAATTCAGAATAAATTCCAAGAAGCCGAATTTCTTCAACTTTGTCCGAAAGTTTTTCCATTAACGATTTTACATATTCCGCCGCATTTTGATTTTTAATTTCAGCGTCCGCATAGAACCAGTATCTCCATGGCTGACCTGCAATTGGGCGAGACTCAAGGCGTGTCATGTTCAGTCCGCAATCGTTGAAAACTCCAAGCACATTGTACAAAGCTCCCGGCTCATTTTTTGTCTTAAAGATAAAACTTGCCATGTTTGCAGGAACATTCGCTTCTTTTGCGCCTTTTGGCTTTGCAGTGTGGTTTGCCTGAATTACAACAAAGCGCGTAAAGTTTCCCGGATCATTTTCAATGTCTTCTGCAAGGATTTCGAGTTTGTAAAGTGAAGCGTTGACCGAACTTGCAATCGCGGCGTTTTCTTTTGATTTTTTTTCTGCCACAAACTGAGCCGCTGTTGCTGTAGAAACTGCGTCTATAAAATTCCAGTCTTTGTGGTTGTCTAAAAATTTCTTGCACTGACTTAATGCCTGCGGATGCGAGTAGACATTTTTAATATCAGAAATTGCCGCGCCTTTTATTCCAAGTAAAGCGTGGCGGATATTTAAAGTTACAGCTCCTGCAATGCTTACGTCTTCAAATCTGCTGAAGTTGTCGTAGTTTTGGAACACGCTTCCTGCAAGACTGTTTTCAATTGGAACCATTCCGTAGTCGGCTTTTCCATCTACAACGCTTTGGAAAATTTCTTCGAATGAATCAACTGAAACGGCTTCCACATCATGCGAATCGAAATAGCGTGAAATTGCCTGTTCTGCATACGCGCCTCTTTTTCCACTGTAAACGCAGACAATTTTTCCGTTTGATTTTTTTTGTCCTGAATGCACAACAGAAGAATTTTCTTCTCTGATATGGGCAACTGATTTTCCGATTACAGGCGCAAGAGCTTCAATGTCATGCATCATTTTGTCGAACTGGGCAGGAAGCATAGACTGTGCTCCGTCGCTCATCGCTTTTTCAGGATGATTGTGAACTTCTACAATTATTCCGTCTGCTCCGGCTGCAATGGAAGCAAGTCCCATGGAAGGAACTTTGTCGCGGATTCCAACGGCATGGCTTGGATCTACAATAATCGGAAGGTGAGTGAGAGAACGCAAAACTGGAACTGCGGAAATATCCAGCGTGTTGCGTGTTGCGTGCTCAAACGTTCTTATTCCGCGCTCGCACAAAATTACGCTGTCTGTTCCGCTTGAAAGCAAATATTCCGCGGACATCAAAAGCTCTTCCAATGTTGCGGTGTAGCTTCGCTTTAAAATTACAGGCTTTCCGATTGCTCCAACTTTTTTTAAAAGATCAAAGTTCTGCATATTCCTTGCGCCAATTTGGTAGACATCAACATAGTCTTTCATCAGCGGAATAAGAGATTCAGAAACTATTTCTGTAACAATTGGAAGTCCGTATTTTTCTCCAGCTTCCTTTAAGTATTTTAATCCTTCTTCTCCCAAGCCCTGAAAACTGTATGGAGATGAACGCGGCTTGTATGCTCCGCCTCTAAGCATGACTGCTCCACTGGAAGCTACGGCGGCTGCAATTTCCATCATCTGATCGCGGCTTTCAACGGCGCAAGGTCCTGCAATGGAAACAACGTGCTGTCCGCCTATTCTTATTATTTGTCCGCGATTGTTTGGAACTTCAATTATTGTGTTTTCTTTTTTAAATTCCCGGCTTGCAAGTTTGAACGGCTTGCTGATTGGAATAACATTGTTTACGCCCGGCAGAAGTTCAACTTCCCTTACATCCATAGAAACTTTTCCTACGGCGGCAATAATTGTGTCTTCTTCCCCGACGATTTCATTAAGCTTGAAATTTTTTTCTTTTAAAAACTGGCAGATATATTTTTTCTGTTCTTCAGTTGAATCTTTCTTTAATACAATAACCATTTCAAGAAAATCTAGCACAAACAGTTGAATTTTTCAATTCCTGCTTTTGCGTAAAAAAAGCCACTGCCGGTTTTATTCCCAGCAATGGCGTGGTTTTTATTCAATTGACAGTCATTCCCATGCTACGACATGGGAATCTATTTTGTAACTTTTCAATAGATTATCAACCGAGTTTCTTTCAGAAACATCGCAGGGTCAAGCCCGATAATGACATAGAAGGTATTTTGAAGACATTTCAATTATAGTAAATATTAGCTGTGGCTGTTCCAGCTTACGGTTCTAAGAATGTCCCCAAAGACACCTGCCGCCGTAACTCCAGCACCTGCGCCGTAGCCACGGACTGTAAGCGGAATCGGTGTGTAGCGCGCTGTGTGGAATACAAATGCGTTTTCTCCGCCACGCACTCCAAAAAGCGGATCTTCTGGTCCGACTTCAAGCATTCCAACAGAAACTTTTCCGTCTTTTATGCTTGCTCCCATTCTAAGAACTTTTTTGTCTTTTCTAAGCGAAGCCATTTTTTCTTCAAAGTAAGAATCCAGTTCAGGAAGCTTTGCAAGAAATTCTTCTACAGAACCTTCGAGAGAAAATCCTTGAGGGAAAATTGAACGCATTTCAATGTCTTCAAGTTCAATGTTCATTCCGCTTTCACGGGCAATGATTAGAGCTTTTCTTGCAACGTCAGTTCCCTTTAAGTCGTCGCGTGGATCCGGCTCTGTGTAGCGCAGCTGTTTTGCTTCAAGAACTGCCTCGCTGAATTTTTTGCCTTCATCAAGTTTTCCAAAGATGTAGCTCAAGCTGCCGGACATGATTCCGTTGAATCCTGTGAGCTTGTCGCCCGACTTGAACAGATTCTGCAAAGTGTCAATGATTGGAAGACCTGCGCCAACGTTTGTTTCGTACAAGAATCTTACGTGCATTTCATTTGCAGTGTCGCGTAACTTTTTGTAGAAATCCATGCTCATTGAATTTGCTCTCTTGTTTGGAGTTGCAATGCTCATTCCGGCCTTGAAAATATCAAGATAGCGTTCAGGCAAATCGTAGCTTGCAGTGCAGTCAACAAAAATCGGATTGATAGGCTTTGTTTCTTTTACAAAGTTGATTATTTCATCAAGGTTTGTCTTTGTTCCGTTTTTCTTAACTTGATCTCTCCAGTCGCCAAGAGAAATTCCTTCCGCATTGAAAATCATTCCGTCGATATTTGCAATTGCCATAACGCGGATGTCAATTCCCTGCTCTAAAAGCATTTTCTGTTGCTCGCCAATCTGGTCAAGCATTGTTCCGCCGATTGTTCCAGCTCCGAATGCAAAAACCTGAATTGACTGAACTGTGTTAAAGAAGAACTGGTGAACAACGCGCACTGCCATGTCTCCGTCTTCTGCCTTTATTACAGCTGAAATTGAACGTTCGCTTGAGCCTTGCGCAATTGCAAGGATGTTTACGTCGCGGCTTGCAAGTGAATCAAAGAAAGTTCCCGCAACGCCTCTTTTTTCTTTCATTCCGTCGCCGATTATTGAAACGATGGCGCAGTCAGATTGAACCTTTATAGGATTTATGAGCTTTGTTGAAATTTCAAGTGAAAATTCTGATTTAAGAACATCCTGAACTTCATTTGCAAAAGCTTTGCGCACGCAGAATGAAATAGTATATTCAGAAGATGACTGAGTAATCAAAAGAATTGAAATACCTGCATTGCTTACCGCAGAGAAAATGCGGGCTGCCATTCCCTTGCGTCCTTTCATCCCGGAGCCGCTTACAGAAATCATTGCGCAGTCTTTAAGACAAGAAATTCCGCAGACAGGGCCTTTCTTTGCAGAATTTTCAAACGGGCCTTTTCCGATTCTAGTTCCGCGCGCAGAAGGATTGTGAGAGTTCAAGCTCCAGGCTTCAATTCCTTTTGCCGCAAGAGGCGCAAGTGTTTTTGGATGAAGAACTTTGCTTCCGAAGAATGAAAGCTCCATTGCTTCTTCATAAGTCATGTCGTCTACAAGAACAGCGTCCTTTACAACTCTTGGGTCTGCTGTGTATATTCCATCAACGTCAGTCCAGAATTCAACTTTAGAAGAGCCAAGGCAAGAGCCGACAATCGCCGCGCTAAAGTCAGAGCCGTTGCGTCCTAAAAGTCCCATAACAGGCTTTGCGCCAGTTCCAGAAATCCATGAGCAGATAAATCCCGGGAACAAAAGAATTTGCGCCAAAGGTGCTGAACCGTCCCTGTAGTCAGCAAAAGCGTCCGCGCAGTGAGCGTAGTCTGGCTCGCCTTCTTTTTGGTCGCCGGTTGTATAAATAAATTTACGTGAATCCAAAAGCAGAACGCTCTGTTTTTTTGCAAGAAGAACTGCTTCAACAATCGGAGCGCAGATTAGTTCGCCCATGCCCATAATGCGGCAATGAACGGTGTCAGGGCATTCTCCAAAAACTGTAAGACCTGCAAGAAGTTTTTCAAGTTCAGAAAACAACGGCTCAATTTTTGCGTTTACGGATTCTGTGCTGAATTCTGGCAACGCTGATTTTATTTCCGCGCAAATGTCCGCATGAATTCTACGAAGCTCGCTTACAAAAGATTCAGCTGTTCCGCCGGAAGCGCAGCCGTCAATGGCAGTTTGAAGCTTGTTTGAAACTCCTGCAACGGCACTTACAACAACACTGATTCTGTCAGACTTTGCACGTCCGACCATAATTTCCACGCTGTCAAGAATACGGCGGGCAGAACCCATGCTTGTTCCGCCAAACTTTAATGTAAGCATAAACATCCCCTGCTTAAAAAAATATTTCGTTATACTACCATTAATAGAATGAAAATTCAATTGAGGATATTTTGAGTAAAAACACGTTTTTTATGCGGATTGTTGAAGGTGTTTTGCCGTTTTGTTTGTAAATTCCCGCGTTTTGCTCTAAACTAAAACCATGCTCACTAAAGAAAATTTCGCCGATGTTTTAGTTCATCTTGGATTTACAAAAGAAAACAATATTTACACAAAGAAATTTGAGAATGTCGGCTGCGTTTTAAAGGCCGACTTTGCAAACGAAAAACTGATTTATCCTATTGAAAAAGGCTTTGCCGTGAACGACGGAACTACGAGCAATTTTCTTCACGACGAGAATTTTGTTGTCTTTGAATGTGTGGCCCGCCTTTTTGAAAAAGGCTACCGCCCGGAACATATCGAGCTTGAGCCTAGATGGTCGCTAGGGCACGGCGGAAAAAGCGGAAAGGCAGACATCTGCGTAAAAAACAAGGACGGCTCGCCTTATCTTTGCATAATCGAGTGCAAAACTTTCGGCTCTGAATACAAAAAAGAGCTTTCAAATATGAAAGAGTACGGCGGACAGCTTTTTTCTTACTGGGAGCAAGAAAAGGCGACTAAATGGCTGATTCTCTATGCAAGCGATTTTGTTTTGGATTCAGGCTCAAAAGGCAAAAAAATAATAACTTCAATTTCCACTGTGAACTGTGCCGACGACCCGAACCTTTTGGAGCTTTCAAAAGACGAGAAAAACGACACGAAGTATAAGCTTTACAAGGACGCCACAAACGCAAAGTCGCTTTTTGAAGTCTGGAAAGAGACTTACGAGCAGAAATTCTTGGGCGACATAATTTTCAACGATGACACTGTCGCTTACGACATTGGCGTGCTTCCCCTCAAAAAGAAAAATCTTGCTGACTTTACGCGCGACGCAAAGATTGTGAACCAGTTTGAGGAGATTTTGAGGCACAACAACGTCTCTGACAAGGAAAACGCTTTTAATCGCCTTATCGCGCTTTTTATCGCGAAGCTTTACGACGAGAAGAAAAAGACTGACGACACGGAGGTTGATTTTCAGTACAAGAGCGGCACCGACACTTACCAGACAATGCAGGACCGACTCCAGCGGCTTCACCACGACGGAATGAAAGAATTTATGAAGGAAGAAATTTTTTACGTTTCCGATGACTACGTGAAAAATGTCCTGAAAACTTCGCTCGGAGAAAACAGGGAGCAGCTTGAAAAAGAGCTGAACGACACAATTACAAAGCTTAAATTCTACACGAACAACGATTTTGCTTTTAAGGACGTTCACAACAAGACGCTTTTTTATCAGAACGGAAAAATTCTTGTTGAGATGGTCGAGCTTTTCCAGAATTATAAGATTGTCGATTCAAAAAATCTCCAGCTTTTAGGCGATATGTTCGAGCAGCTTTTGAACAAGGGCTTCAAGCAGAACGAGGGCCAGTTCTTTACGCCTGTTCCAATCACAAGTTTTATATGGAAGTGCCTTCCGCTTGAAAAAATTATTTTTGACGGCGAGAAAAATGAAATCCGCTATCCGAAAGTGATTGACTACGCCTGCGGTGCTGGGCATTTCTTAACCGAAGGCTTCGGTGAAATCAACAAGACAATAGAAAATCTCAATCTAAAGCCAAAATCTGGCTGGGAGCGCGGCTGCATTTACGGAATCGAAAAGGATTACCGCCTTGCGCGCGTTAGCAAAATCTCGCTTTTCATGCACGGCGCGGACGAGGGAAACATAGTTTTTGGCGACGGGCTTGACAACCACGAGAACGAAATCACAATCAAAAACGGAATGTTCGATATTCTAGTTGCAAATCCGCCGTACAGCGTGAGCGCGTTCAAGAATCATCTTGAGCTAAAAAACAACAGCTTTGAAATCCTTGACTATATCTCAAAAGACGGAAAAGAAATCGAGACGCTTTTTGTTGAGCGGATTGCGCAGCTTTTAAAGCCGAAAGGAATTGCCGCCGTTATTTTGCCAAGCTCGATTCTAAGCAATTCAAGCGCAACGTACATAAAGGCGCGCGAGGTGATTCTAAAGAATTTTGCGCTTCATTCTATCGTGCAGCTTGGAAGCAAGACTTTCGGCGCGACTGGCACAAACACCGTTGTCTTGTACTTGGAGAAAAATGACGAGCCGCCTGTAAAAAGCCTTGCGGCTAAAGACAGCGTCTCCGCGATTTTCAGCTCAGATGATTTGCAGGTTGCCGCCGACAAGGAAGTTTTTGAGAAATACTGCGCGCACATTCAAGTTGAAAAGGAGGATTACATAAAATTTTTGAAAGACGCGCGGAAAAACGCGGACTGTTCCGCTTACAAAAATCACAATTATTTTGGAATGTATTTTTCAGATTTTGTTCAAAGCTTAGAATTCAAGACAGCCCAAAAGCAGGACGAAAAACAGAAGCTGAATTCTGAAAAAAACGGAAATGCGGACGCGAACGTAAACGAAAACACAAGAAAAGCGTTTTACAGGTTTGCGCGAAAAACAGAAGAGGACAAAATTTATTATTTTTCGCTTTGCAAAAATCAGAAAGTGCTTGTTGTAACTGCGCCAAATGACAACGCTGAACAGGAAAAATTCCTGGGCTACAGCTGGAGCAACCGAAAAGGCGACGAGGGAATCAAGCCAAAATACGAGAAAACAGAAGAAAAATGCGGGCTTTTGTACAACAAAGACGATGAGGAAAACACCGTTTCGCGCTACGTGAAAGACAGCTTTTTAGGAATCTACAGAAGCGAGGGCAAATTGCAGAAATATCTTAGCGTGTGCGCTTTGCCTGATATGCTCGATTTTTCACGCGCAGTTTTTGACAAAGCTATAAAAACGAACGCAAAAAGCAAAAGCGCAGAGACGGAAATAAAAAGCAGGTTTAAGACAAAATCTCTTGAGCAAATTTTGCTTCCTGTTGAAGGAAAATTAACGAAAATAGAGCAAAAGCAAATCATGCAAGAAGGAAAATTTCCTGTAGTTACCCAAGAAAGCGAAAAATTTATTTCTGGCTACACAAATGAAGAAAACTGCGTGACCGACTTGCCTCTTATTGTTTTTGGCGACCATTCATGCACTTTCAAATATGTTGACTTTCCGTTTGTGCGCGGCGCGGACGGAACACAACTCCTAAAGACGAACCAGAAAGAAATTCTGACAAAATTCCTGTATTTTTATCTTCAAACTATTCATATTTATAATTCTGAAAAATATGAACGGCATTTCAAATATCTTAGAACGATGAATATCCCGCTTCCGCCGCTTGAAGTTCAAAAATCGGTTGTCGCAGAGTGTGAAAAGCTAGATTTTGAATGCGAGAACGCAAAAAACGAAATCGAAAACTGCAAGAATCAGATAGAAGAGATAATGGCAAATGTTCAGGGCGAAAAGAAAAGATTAGGAGAGATTGCTCTGTATGCAACAAAAAGAATCGCCTATTCAGAAATCAGAGCGGAAGATTATGTTTCAACTGACAATATGCTTCAAAAATGCGAGGGTGTAAAAATTTATGACGGCGTTCCGAATATTGAAAGCGTGATTGAATACCAAAAAGATGATATTTTAGTCTCGAATATCCGTCCTTATCTTCGGAAAATTTGGCTTTCTGACCGGAGCGGCGGCTGTTCCCCTGATGTCTTAGTTTTTAGAAATTCTGACCAGAAAAAACTTGATTCTAAATTTTTATATTTGTCGCTCTGCCGGGATTCTTTTTTTGATTTTATGATGAGCGGTAGAAAAGGAATAAAAATGCCTCGCGGTGATAAAAATACTATTCCTAATTTTTTTGTTTCTGTTCCTCCAATCTCCGAGCAAAAGAAAATCGTTGCAAAAATCTCAGAGCTTGAGCAGAAAATTTCCGCCGCAAAAGCCGTAATCGCCGCCTGCCCTGAAAGAAAATCCGCCGTGCTAAAAAGCTGGCTGGAGCAGGCTGTTTTTCAGTGATAAATAAAGCAGTAATATCGCTTTTTTCCATGAATGCTTGTTAAAAAGTATATTTCCTCAAAAGAAGCTCCAAAAACTGTATTAAATTGTTGAAAACTCCCTTGGAAAAGTGTAGTGTATAAACAAAAACTCCATTGAAAAAGTGCGTTGATAAGCGAGGTTTTATGTTTATGTACAAACGGAAAATCATGGATGACTTGATAGCTTGGAAAAATAATGCGGGAAAAAAGAAAGCTCTTGTGATAAAGGGAATGAGACAGATTGGAAAAACATTCATTGTGAAAGCATTTGCCGAGGAGAATTACGAAAATGTTGTCTATATAAATTTCAAGGATAATGAATCTGCAAAAAAAATATTTGATGGCGATTTTGTAATCAATAGAATTACTTTGGATATTTCTGCTCTCTTTCCCGGCACTCATTTTGTTCCTGGCAAAACAATTGTTATTTTTGATGAAGTTCAAGAATGTGCTAATGCAAGGGCAAGTTTAAAAGCATTTATGCTTGATGGCCGTTATGATGTAATTTGCACAGGATCACTTTTAGGAATTAAAGGATATAACCGCAAAAAAGGACGTGGAATTCCAACGGGATTTGAACATATAATTTATATGAAGCCTATGGATTTTGAAGAATTCTTATGGGCCAAGAAGATAGACGAAAGTGTTATTTTGGAACTTAAACGTTGTTACCGAGAAAGGATTCCTGTAAGCGAGGTCATTCATAATTCAATGCTAAGAAATTTTAGGGAATATATATGTGTTGGTGGACTTCCTTACGTTGTAGATAGGTTTCTTGCAACTAACGATATGAATGTTGTATATGCTGAGCAAAGGGACATTATTGAGGAATATAAGGATGATTTTGGCAAGCATCTGGATGAAAATGAAAGGGAAGAAATAGATTTAACTTTGCTTGCTAGAATAAATAGAGTTTTTGATTCGATTCTTGCGCAATTGGCAAAAGAAAATAAAAAATTCACTTATGCACAGCTTGAAAAAAAAGGACGGTCAGAAAACTATCAGGCTGCAATTCAGTGGTTATTCGATGCTGGAATAATAAACATTTGCTATAATCTTTCTAATATTAGCCTGCCTTTTGAAGGAAACAAAATAGACAATATTTTTAAAATATATATGCAGGATTCAGGATTGTTTGTTGCAATGCTTGAGCAGGGAAGTTCTGCTGCCTTATTGAATGGTGATTTTGGTATGTACAAAGGTGCGATCTATGAAAACATAATTGCTGATGCTTTTTCAAAGATGAATAGGCCTCTTTATTATTATCACAAAGAATCGGGTTTAGAAATTGATTTTGTTACAAAATATCAAAATAATGCTGTTCTTGTAGAAGTCAAAGCAACCAATGGAAATACTAAATCTGCAAATACTATATTGAAGAATAAAGAACAATATAATGTGAACCTGTGCATTAAATATGGAGATTGCAATATTGGACAGGAAAAAGAAAAATTGTCTCTCCCTTATTATATGATTTTTATGTTGGAGTAAAAAGACCTTCTGTCGATTGAAATGCTGTTATAAGCTCTTTTTCTTCTGAAACGTAAGTGCTGAAAGGTTTTGCAAAACATCTTATTTACCCTAGGCAAATAATCTATTTACCGTGAGTAAATAATATATTTACCTGTGGTAAATAGACTGTTTTCTCAAGGTAAATAAGCTATTTACTTTAGGCAAATAACTTATATGCGCATAGAAAATGAAATACTCGTAATCCTAAACGAATATATTTCTCATTTTCCTTACACAATAGAAATATCGAAAAGTGAGGAGTTTGGCGGTTCTTCGTTGTTTATAAGCTGAAGAAGAATTTTTGTGTTTTGAGCTCCCATTTGCTTTATCGGCTGTCTTGCGGAAACTACTGGCTTTATTATGTAGTGAATGGGCTTGTAGTCATCGAAAACCGCGAATCCGATTTTATCCAAGTCAAAGCCGAATTTACGCATTGTATCGAATATGAAGAAAAGAAAGTCTCCGCCAGCAGTTATAAAAACTGAATCAATATGCGGATTCTGTTTTAGAAATACGCTGATGTTTTTTACGGTTTCTTCTTCTGTGTACGGGCTGTGGACTACAGGCGGATTTTTTATTCCCTGTTCCTTTAGCGCGCTCTTGAATCCTTCAACACGTTCCTTGTTGTAAAGAAATTCTTTTGGACCGGCAATGCAGGCTATGTTCTTGCCTCCGTTTTCAATCAGCCGGGAAGTAAGAAGATACGCGCCTTCTTTGTTCCGAACGTCAACGCAGTAGTGGTTGCAAAGCGGAGTCCGCCCTTGAATGACAAATGGAATTCCAGAAGTGTTCAAAAGCTTGATTAAATCCGCGCGCACATATTCAGCTGGAACTACAAGCCCGTCTATGGATTTTTTTAATATTGCGTTTTCAAGTGATTTTAGCGGCTCGTCCTTGTCCTGTGTAATCACAAGAAGATTGTAGCCGTTTTTTTCAGCCTCGTAAGAAACTGCGGAAATTATTTCTATCCAGTAGGAAGTTGAAAGCGTGTATTCGTAATCTGCTGAAATCAGAATTCCGATTGTTTCTGACTTGTTGTGGGAAAGTGCTCTTGCCGCCGCGTTTGGAATATAGTTATATTCCGAGGCAAGCTTCATTATTTCAATTCGTTTTTCTTCGCTTACGCCTTTCTGTCCGTTAAGGGCTTTTGACACTGTGCTTTTTGCAACACCTGTAAGTTCTGCAATTTCTTTTATCGTGTATTTCATATTCATTTTTTTTGTAATGGTTGTTTTTTAGTTAAGGAAAATTTAAGGAAACTGTTTTCCTTTTGTTTCTATAAATATAAAGTAAACTTCGCTTTTGGGCAAGGAAAAAATTTGTTACAAGATTATTCGATCAAACTGGATAATGACAAATTGAGTTCAATAAAAAATGCTTCCCTGGAAACTCCAAGGAAGCAAGTGTATGTTAAGTTTTATTAAAATAGGAGGCTAAAATAAAACTTAAATTCTAAAGTCTAAAGCTGAATGTTCCTGTGATGCATCCTTTGTCGGTGTCGTTGTCAGTGCTGTTTGTGTAAAGCTGATCCTGACGTTCATAGCGGAAATCAACATTGAACTTTTCAGAAGGATAGATAACAAGACCGAGCCTTGAATCCACTGTGTACTGTCCTGTTCTCTGGAGATTTGAACCGCATCTTTGAATGCAGCGTCCAAGAGCATAAGGCTTGATTCCAACAGAAAGACCGCTCTTTGTTACAGTTTTAATCATGTATTCAAGCTGGGCTGCTGCAAAGAATCTTGAGTCTCCGCCGTCCTGCTCCGCAAAGTTTACCCATTCAAACTCAACGAATCCTCCGAGGTTTGGAATAAGAGCGTTTTCATCAGGAGTTTCAAATGCTGAAACTACAAGGCTTGCAATTCCGTTGTTGTCTGTGTTTACACCAACAGAAGCTCCGATTGGGAACTGTCTGCCCCAGAAGTCAAGAGAGTCGTGTCCGGCTTTTGCGTCTGCTCCGCGTGGATACCATGCCAAGCCTCCGCCGACTTCAAACTGGCTGTTCTGATCTTCTGTCTTGCTTACGCCGTCATCGTAGTAAGTTCTTGTTCTTCCGTCGCTGTAGTTGTAGTCAATTCCAGCATAAGGAGCGATTACGCCTTTAGAGGTTTCAATGTTGTAAGTAATGTCTGCGCCGAATGCCCGGATGTCTTTTGCTGTGCTAAGCTCTGTAAAGTTGATATTCTCGTTCGTTCTTGTTTCGCCTTTGCGTTTAGATTCGTAGGCTTTCTTATAGTTGAAAGTTGTGAGTCCGCTCAAGTTAAGTTCAAGCTGCTCTGTTGGCTTAAACATAACGTCAAGCTGAACTGCTCCTGCGTTTCCTTCATTTAGCTTTTGATAAGTTTTTCCTCTCTTGATGTTTGCGCTAGAACCATAAGGATCTCCATATCCGCCATCGCCATCAATATTGTCTTTAGAGCTTATCCAAGAACCAGCTGCTCCTGTAGAAAGCTGAACTTTAAGATTGTCGAATTCAATTCCTGTAGAAATAACGCCTGTAAGTCCAAGGCTTCCAGTGTCTTTGTCAAGAAAGTTTCTTGTGTCCTGAATTCCGTTGTAATACAAGAAACCAAGTGAGTTGTCCTTGTCTGTGTCGAATGCCTTGTCGCTGCGGAAGTCGTCAAAGATTGATTTTAAACTTGCGTGGTTGAATCCAACTTGGGCTCCGTCTTCATAGTTAAAGTTGTAGAAGTCCATGAACCAGTTTCTGTATTTTACGCCGGCAACAATGCTTGAATAGTCAAAGTAGTTTGAAGCTTTGTCGTTGCTAGTTCCTGGGCGTTCTTCCCATCCTGTTGACTGTTTCTTTGAATCTACAGTTCCTGATTGTGCATCGTCTCCTCCGTTGTAGCTGTCAAGGTAAGTTTTCTTTTCGTCATAGAATTTAAAAACGTATCTCAAGTCTTCAACTCTAAAGTAAACAGAAAATCCGTCGTTTTCTGAACTGTAGCCGCGGTTTGCTCCAGGAAACAAGTCCCACCAGATTTGCGCCTGATCAACTGTTGATTCCATTCCGTAGATTTTTTCTTCAAGGTTGTAGCCAACTGTGTTGTGCATTTTAAGGTCGAACCAGGCGTTCTGCTTAACAGGAGCATCATCTGCAAAAGCCGCCCCCCCCAGTGAAAGAAGTAAAGCCGATAAAGCCACAGGCATTTTTTTAATCTTCATAAAAACCTCATAAAAAGTTAATTGATTTAAGAAACCGTTTTCTCTTTTGTATGTTTATGATAAGCATGGAATTCTTTGGCTGTCAAGTTTTTTTTCTGCAAAGTAAAAATATTTTTTTGTTGAATTTTGCACTTTTTTCTATTATTTGCTGTAAAAATATGAATTTTTTCTTCAAAAATTTTTAAAAATCTGCAAGAAGCTGCATTTTTTCAAGAAAAATCCGGCTAAAAATATATTAAAAAATGATAAAAAAAAAGATTGACAACTGGGTTTTCGGTGCTATAATAAAATAAATAAAGAAACCGTTTTCTCTATTTTCAAGAATTAACAAACAAATGGATTAGCTTGATTTTAGTTCTTTTGTGTGAAATCTGTTTTAAAAACTGCGGCTGCTTCTTAATATTGGAAGTCAGCATTTTGGAGGAAAAATGAAAAGAAGTGTAGTTTTGTGCACTGCGGCGGCTTTGGCTATTTTGGCTTTGGGCTGCTCAAAAAACAATGGCGGTGAAAATTCTATTCACGGAAAAATCGGCGGAAACATTATCGTTCTTACAAACAGAACAGATATTGTAGACACCAAGCTTCAGGAATACAAGGAAGCGTTTGAACAAAAATATCCGGGAACTTCTGTGGAGTTCGAGGCAATTACAGACTATGAAGGAACTGTAAGAACTCGCATGGGAACTCAGGAATACGGCGATGTTCTTTGCCGCCCGAATATTCAGTCAATTGACTTTGAAAAATATTTTGAGCCGCTCGGTTCGCTTGAAGATTTTGACAAAGTGATGAACTTTACAAGAACTTCAAATGCAATTTCCTATAAGGATGTTGTGTACACATATCCGATGGTTGCAACTGTAAGCGCGGGAATTGTTTACAATAAAGCTGTTTTTGAAAAAGCCGGCGTTGGAGTTCCAAGAAACACAGAGGAATTCTACGAGGCAATGCAGAAAATCAAAGACAAGACGGACGCAGTTCCTGTATTTATGAACTATCCTTCTGGCTGGACTTTGAATCAGTGGGAAGGCGGACTTTTGAGTGCGTCTGGAGATCCAGAATATAAGAGAAAGATTATCCACGAGGATTCTCCTTTTGTTCCTGGCGACGGACACTATGAACTTTACAAGATGATGTACGAAGTTGTAAAGCGCGGCTTGTGCGAAAAAGACTTGCTTGCTTCTGAATGGGAACAGTCAAAGCAGGATCTTGCTGACGGAAAAATCGGATGCATGGTTCTTGGCTCTTGGGCAATTCAGCAGGTAAAAGACCTTGCAGCCCGCCCGGAAACAATCGGATATATGCCGTTTCCATTTGAAATCGACGGAAAAAAATATGCGGAAGCCCAACTTGATATGCCGCTTTGCATCAACAAGTACAGCAAAAACAAAGCGACTGCTTATGCTTGGATAAAGTTTATGTCAGACGACACAGACTGGGTTCAGTATACAGAATCAATTCCTGTAAAGAAGGGCGAGCCTTATCCTGCAGTTTTGGATTCGTTCGGTGAAATGGGCGTTCAGTACATTGAGTCTGCTCCGGCGGAACCACAGTACGAAGGCGTTTACGACAAGATTGACAAGGAATCTGAAATCGGTTTCTGGAACGATCCTGAAAAGAAAAGAATTATCGACGCTGCTATTGGAAGCACAAAAGAAACTTTTGAAGGCATCATGGCAGACTGGAACAAACGCTGGGCAAAAACCAGAGCAGAATATTTAAACTAAAAAAGTTTTAAGAATGCCATTGAAGATTGCCTGGTCAAGCCAGACAATGACAGGCAATTTCACGTCCTGCAACGATAGAGAAATTTATGCTGGGCAATAAAATGGCATTCGATCTAAAAAAATATTTTCATCTTTAGGCGCATAAAAAATGTGCTTAAGGATGAAATGTAAAACTTTCGTGCATAAAGGCATTGGAATTTCTTTGTGGAAATTCCTGTGCAAATGGGAGCCACAATGAAAAACCAAATACAACTTTCAATTAAAAAACAGCAGAAAGTCGTGATTTTCACATTTTTGCTAGTTCCGCTTGTGCTTGTAATCGTCTTTGGATTTCTTCCAATCATAAATATGTTTGGCTACAGTTTTCTAAAGTGGGACGGACTTGGTCAGAAAAAATTCATCGGAATTAAGAATTATATAGAAGTTTTTTCACGTCCGGAATATTTCAAAGTTTTTGCAGTCAGCATTTACTATCTTGTGGGCTCTTTTATTCAGCTTGCGCTTGCGCTTTTATTTGCGGTTGTTTTATGCACAAAAGTAAAAGGCGTTAATTTTTTTAAGGGAGTTTTGTTTTTCCCGAATCTTATAAACAGCGTAGCAATTGGCTTTATTTTTACATATTTTTTCAAGGACACAGGAACTCTTAATTCATTTTTGAATTTCCTTGGAATAAAAAACACACCTCTTTGGCTTACAAATCCTAAGCTTGTAAACTACTCATTGTCGTTCACGTCTATTTGGCGATACATGGGATTTAATATTGTAATGTTTGTGGCGGCTATAGAATCTCTTCCAAAAGTTACTTTTGAAGCGGCTGCCTTGGATGGAGCAAACTCATGGCAAAAGTTCCGCTTTATAATTCTTCCTGGAATTGCTCCTGTTCTTCAGATTAATGCGATTCTTGCTGTAAAAGGCGCAGTAAGTGTATTTGAAATTCCTTACATTATGACTGGCGGCGGAAACGGCTCTTCAACTTTTGTAATCAAGACAATGGATACAGCATTTAAATTCAACAAGATTGGACTTGCTTCTGCTATGGCGATTGTGCTTACCATTATGGTTCTCTTTGTTTCGTTTATTCAGAATGCGGTTTTCAAGACAGATGAAAAAAACTGACATAATTTTTTAGGAAGGTTGATTATGAATTCAAAAATTCACGAACGCCAAATTTCAAAATGGCTCAAATATATTTTACTGTGTTTTTCTGCACTGACTGTTATTCTTCCGATTCTTGTTGTTTTCCTTGGCTCTTTTAAAACTGGCGAGGAATTCAACAGAAGCCGTCCGTTTGATCTTCCAAAGTTCCAGGCGAACAACGAAATTTGGAAAGGCGCGGAATCTTTTGACAACGGAAATAAAATTGTGCTGAATTCTTCTATATTAATGGAACATAACTTAAAAGGATTTTCGTTCCTTTATGACAAAATCGAAGACAGTTCAAAAGAAAGTTTTATTGTTGTTTCTGATTCTTTAGGAAATGAAGTTGCAAGAGTTGAGCTTCCGCTTAATTCCGAAGAAAGTTCTGTTTCCGTTGATAAAAAAAACGCTGCATCTTTAATGGTGAAAGGCGCTTATGTTTCTGGAGAAAACTGTACTGTAATCAGAGTAAAAGTTACAGAAGGATTTTTCCTTGAAAACTACAAGACTGCGTTTATAAAAGGAAATATGCTTCTTGGCTTTTGGAACACATTTATTCTTATTCTGTTTTCCGGCGTGGGAACTGTAATAACTGGTTCTATGACAGCGTTTGTTTTGAGCCGCTTTGACTTTAAGCTTAAGAAGATTGTGCGCCAGATGTTTCTTTGGATTTCTCTTATTCCGACGATAACGACACAGGTTGCAACTTTCCAGATAATTCAGAAACTCGGAATGTACAATACGCATTTGTCTGTAATCATTCTTTCTATGGGAACTGATATTATTGCGATTATGATTTATCTTCAGTTCTTGAATAATATTTCAAAGTCGCTTGACGAATCTGCGATTATTGACGGAGCCGGATATTTTCAGGTTTTTGCAAAAATAATTTTCCCTTTGCTTCAGCCTGCGACAGTTACAATTTTGATTTTGAAATGCGTAAACCTTTACAATGATTTTTACAATCCGCTTTTGTATATGCCAAAAAAATCTTTGCAGGTTATTTCAACATCGCTCTATAAATTCAAAGGTCCGTTTGGAACTAACTGGTCTGTAATTTGCGCTGGTGTTGTTATTGCCGTTATTCCGACTCTCGTAGCTTTTATTTCTTTGCAGCGTTACATTTACGGCGGAATGGTTACTGGTTCTGTAAAAGAGTAGCGGAGGAATTTGTGAAACTTATAAAGAAATTGACTGCGGTTTCTGTTTTTGCATGCTTTGGTCTGCTTGCTTCATGTTCTGCTTTTGGTGCGAAGGGATTTGTAACAGTTCAAAAAAACAAGTTTATGCTCGACGGAAAAGAATTCCGTTTTGTAGGCACAAACAATTATTATATGCATTATTCTCCGGACAAAATGATTACTGATGTTCTTGACGATGCGCAGGAAATGGGCGTAACAGTTTTGCGCTGCTGGGGATTTCAGTTTGGACCTAATGCTGATCACAATTCGCACGGAATGGACGAGCCTGGAGCTTTTGGAGTTCCTAAAAAATTTATAAATGAAAACACAAAGAAGCCTGAGCAGTTTGGCTATCCGCGTGATATTTTTGAGAGGCTTGATTTTATAATTGCGGAAGCTTCCAAAAGAAACATTAAACTTGTGATTACCATGAACAATTATTGGGACGCTTTTGGCGGACTTATGAATGCAACTACTTGGCAAAAATGGTTCGGACTAAAAAGCGCGGAAGAATTCTACACAAGTGAAAACTGCCGCAAAGCATACAAGGAATTTGTTGAGCATCTTGTTACAAGAAAAAATTCTTACACAGGAATTCCGTATAACGAAGATCCTACGATAATGACTTGGGAGCTTATGAACGAGCCTCGCAACCAAAAAGACACAAGCGGAAGAACTATAAAAAACTGGGTTTCGGAAATGAGCGCGTTTGTAAAAAAAATTGCTCCGAACCAGTTGTGCGCAATTGGAGACGAAGGCTTTATGAGGCAGCCGGGATTTACTCCTTATGCTGGTGAAGGTGAAACTTGCTACAATGGTTACGAAGGAACAGACTTTGATTCTCTTATCCGCATAAAAAATATTGACTACGGAACTTTTCATCTTTACCCGGAAACTTGGGGAATCCTTGGCAATGCTCAAATAAACTGGGGCGATGAATTTATAAAAAAGCACGCAGCTTCCGGCCGCTCTGCAAAAAAGCCGATTGTGCTTGAAGAATACGGAACTTCTTCCGGCGGAAATTTAAATCGTCTTGCGGCTTACGACATTTGGAATTCAACCGCATACAACGAAGGTCTTGCAGGCTCAATGTTCTGGATTCTTACGTCGTCAAACACTTATGAACTTTCAGAAGGCGGAGATGGAATATATGATGACTACGACGGATTCAGAATACGGAATGACAAGTCCAGCGTTTCAAATCTTTTAAGCGACTATGCATCTTTGTTTTCTGGAAAAGAAATTCCTGAATATCTTTTAAATCCCCGCGTTTATCTTTTAAATCCTACGCATGATCAAGATGTAAAAGGTTTGTTTGAAGTAAGCGCAAAATTTATGCCGGGAAAAAATTCTTCTGTAAAGGCAAAGCGCGCGGAACTTTACATAAACGGAAATCCAGCGGCTTCTCCAAGAACATTGAACTACAATGTTGCCTCGGACATTTATAGAATCAACTTTGACACGCTGGCAAATGCAAAAACTTTCCCAGACGGAAGTGTTCTTTCTATAAAAGTTGTATTCACTTTGAGCGACGGAACAAAACTTGAAACCGAATCAAATTCAATCACAATTTCAAATAAAATAACTTATAGCGTTATAAAGCACTACGATTTTAAAAACGACATTGCGGACGCTTCCTCTTTGGGCGGCTACATGGCTGAAATAAAAAGCATAAAGCATACAAAGCTAAATGGCGGAATGGTTGAAGTTTGCGGCTCTTATTCAGGAGAAAACGCTTGGGAAGAACTAAAGGTTAAATTTGGAGCAATGAAAGAAGTTGCCGACGCTTCAAAACTTGATTTCACTTTTTACTATGAAAAAGACAAGGCAGTTCCTCATGTTTCAAAGAAAAGCGAAGGGGAAAAACTTCCTGGAGTTCAGCCTTATGTTGCTTTTGATCCGGGTTGGGTAAAAACAGGTTTAAAGGAAAACAACGTTTTCTTAAAAGACTTGCCTATTGTAACTCTTGATGACGGAAAGTCTTATTACAAAGTTTCTGTTTCGCTTGAGTTTCAGCAGAATCCAACCTACACATTTGTAACAATTTGTCCTACTATGGGTTATGTGAAGTACGACGGACCGGTTTATATCGACGATGTTGTTCTTTATAAAAAAGACTGATAATTGGAGTAATGCAATGCTTGAAGAAATGTTTGCAGAAGTTGAGAGTGAGCTTATTTATCACATCATTCCTTTCTGGAAAAAAATAAAGGATGATGAGCGCGGCGGATTCTATGGTCTTCTTGATTTCGATTTGAATCTGCATAAGGATGCTGAAAAAAGCTGCATTCTTAACAGCCGTATTCTATGGTTCTTTTCTAACGCGTATAAGATGCTGGAAGACAAAGAACTTGTAGATTATGCCAAGCACGCCTATAAATTTCTTTGCGATAAATTCTTTGACAAGGAAAATGGCGGAGTGTTCTGGTCTGCAAATGCTGACGGAAGTATTCTTGATTCAACAAAGCATACTTACAATCAGGCGTTTGCAATTTATGCCTTGTCTAGCTACTACGATATTTCGCACGACAGAAATGCGCTGGATAAAGCATTTGAACTTTACAAGACAATCGAAACTAAATGCCGCGATGCTGATGGCTACCTTGAGTCGTTCACTGCTGATTTTAAGCCTAACGAAAATGACAAGCTCAGCGAAAACGGAGTTACTGCCGAACGAACAATGAACACTTTGCTTCATGTCCTTGAAGGTTATACTGAACTTTATCGTGTAAGCCGCAGCGCAGATGTAAAGAAAAATCTTGTTTTTATCTTGAATCAGTTTGCTGACAAAATCTGGAATCCAAAGGAACAAAGGCAGGAAGTTTTCTTTGATAAAAATTTCAATTCGCTGATTGACTTGTATTCTTATGGACACGACATAGAAACTTCTTGGCTTGTTGATAGAACTCTTGAAGTTCTTGCCGATGACGAGCTTAGAAAAAAAATTGCGCCAATCACAGAAATAATTCCGTACAGAATTCTAAAGACTGCTTATAAAGACAATTCTGTTCTGAACGAATGCGAGCGCGGAAAAAATAGCGAAATTCGCATTTGGTGGGTTCAGGCTGAATCTGTAGTTGGCTTTTTGAATGCATATCAAAAAACAAATGACAAAAAATTCCTTGATGCGGCTAAGTCAGTTTGGAGTTACATCAAGAATTATATAGTTGACAAGCGCGCAGGTTCTGAATGGTTTTGGTGTGTTGATTCTGAGCGAAAGCCTTCAACCCGTCAGCCTATAGTTGAGCCGTGGAAATGTCCTTATCACAACGGACGAATGTGCTTTGAAATAGTTTCAAGAATCAAGAGGATAAAATGAACTTTGAAGAAAAAGTAAAAATTCAGACAGAAAAATACGAGTCGCTTATTGCCATGAAAAATGAAAAGAGCGATTTTTACAATGGAATCTTTGACCGCTACAAGAACCCGGTTCTTACAAGAAGCCATGTTCCGCTTTTTTGGAAGTATGACATGAATCCTTCGACAAATCCGTTTTTTATGGAACGGCTTGGCGTGAATGCTGTAATGAATTCCGGGGCATTGTATATAGACGGAAAATTTTATCTTGTTGCCCGTGTCGAAGGCGCAGACAGAAAATCATTTTTTGCCGTTGCAGAAAGCGTTTCTGGTGTGGACGGATTCAGGTTCTGGGATTATCCTGTTCAGCTTCCAGACACTTGCTCAGAAGAAACAAATGTTTATGATATGCGTCTTACTCAGCATGAAGACGGATGGATTTACGGAATTTTCTGTTCGGAAAGCAAAGATACAAAATCAAAGGACTTGAGCGCAGCTGTTGCTTGTGCAGGAATTGTTCGCACAAAAGATTTAAAGAAGTGGGAGCGTCTTCCAAACTTAAAGACATTGCGTTCTCCTCAGCAAAGAAACGTTGTCCTTCTTCCTGAATTTGTAAACGGAAAATATGCATTTTACACGCGCCCGATGGATGACTTTATTGATACAGGAAGCGGCGGTGGAGTAGGCTTTGGTCTTTGCGATGACATAACAAATGCCGTAATTGACGAAGAAAAAATTTCAAGCCGAAGAAAATACCACACAATTACAGAAGTAAAAAACGGAGCTGGAGCAGTTCCAATAAAAACAGAACGCGGATGGATTCATATTGCGCATGGAGTCCGCAACACAGCTGCCGGTCTTCGCTATGTGCTTTACTGCTTTGCGACTGATTTAAAAGATCCGTCAAAAGTAATCGCCGAACCTTCAGGGCTTTTCCTTGGACCGCTTGGAGAAGAGCGTGTGGGAGATGTTTCTAATGTTGTGTTTACAAACGGAGCTGCGGTTACGCCGTCGGGCAATGTTTATATTTATTATGCCTCAAGCGACACAAGGCTTCATGTTGCGACAACAACACTTGAAAAACTTACCGACTATGTATTCAACACGCCGTCTGACCCGGGACGTTCTGCTGACTGCGTAAAGCAAAGGTGCGACTTTATTGCAAAAAATCTTGAGTTCATAAACAAGAAATAAATTTCGGAGAATAAAAAAATGATTAAGATTAAAGGTGAATCAATTCCAAATATGCCGTGGGAAGACAAACCTGCTGTCTTTGACAAACCTGTCTGGCGTTATTCAAAAAATCCTGTTATCGGAAGAAATCCTATCCCTAATGTAACCCGCATATTCAACAGCGCAGTTGCATTGTGGAAAGACGGCGGTTTTGTCGGCGTGTTCCGTGCTGAAACTTGCAACGGAATTCCTTACCTTTACTACGGATTCAGTGATGACGCTCTCAATTGGAAATTCAGCAGCGATAAAATTAAAATCACTGACGAAAACGGAAACGATGTAAGTCCGAACTACGCTTACGATCCGCGCCTTGTAAAAATTGATGATGTCTATCACATAATTTGGTGTACGGATTTTCACGGAGCTTCAATCGGAATCGCGACAACAAAAGACTTCAAGACTTTCACTTCTAAAGGCAACGGTTTTCTTCCGTTCAACAGAAACGGTGTCTTGTTCCCAAGAAAATTCAACGGAAAATATTATATTATGACACGACCGTCAGACAGCGGACACACTCCGTTTGGCGACATTTTCCTTTCTGAAAGCGACGACCTTTTGCACTGGGGCAACCACAAATGGATTATGGGAAAATCAAGCCAGTGGTGGCAGTCTGTAAAAATCGGCGCGGGTTGTGCTCCAATTGAAACAGAAGAAGGCTGGCTTTTGTTCTATCACGGAGTTACAGGAACTTGCTCTGGCTTTGTTTATTCAATGGGCGCGGCACTTTTAGACTTAGAAGATCCTTCAAAAGTGATTCATCGCTGCGGAAACTTTCTTCTTACTCCTGAAGTTGAATACGAAGAGCGTGGTTTTGTTGCGAATGTTGTGTTCCCTTGTGCAGCTCTTGTTGACGCTGATACAAATAGAATCGCGATTTACTATGGAGCGGCCGATACAAACACAGCTTTATGCTTTACAACTGTTGACGATGTTATTTCTTACATCAAAAAATATGACATCGTAAAGTGAGATGCAAAAATGCTAAAGCTTAATCCTATTCAGTGTGATAAAATCTGGGGATACGAAAGGTGGATAGCTTCTACTCATCCTGATGGCTGCCAAAAAGATTTTCTAAATGCCATTGGAAAGGAATATCCGCTTATCGTGAAAGTAATTCAGGCGAATGAAACTCTTTCTGTTCAGGTTCATCCTGATGACGAAACTGCAAAAAAACTTGAAGGGGAAGGCGTGCGCGGAAAAACTGAATGCTGGTATGTTCTTGATGCAGAGCCTGATGCCAAGCTTGCATACGGAATAAAAGAAAATTTTTCCAAGGAGCAGATTGCTTCTTCTATACAGCAGGGAACTTTTCAAAATGAACTGAATTTTATCAGCGTAAAGAAAGGCGACTTTGTTTTTATTCCCTCTGGAACAGTCCACGCCATTGGAAAAGGAATCCGTGTTTTGGAAGTTCAGCAGTCAAGCAACATAACTTACAGAATGTATGACTGGGGACGTCCGCGCGAGCTTCATGTTCAAAAAAGCCTTGCATCTCTTAAGAATAATAAGTTGCTAAAGACAGGTCCTTTTCCTGGAAAGTTTGAGTGCGAATATTTTTCACTTGAATTATTTGAGGAAAAAAGCTTTGTTCCCAAGAAACTGACTTTGCTTTACTTGCTTGAAGGTCAGAATGTTGAGCTTTGCGGTTCTGATGAAACAAAAATTCAGATGGAGCAAGAAGATATTGCTGTTGTTTTCCCTGATGAAACAGTTTCTATAACTGAAAATGCAAAGTTCATGAAGATTTGTTAGTTCTATAAAGTGTTTTATGGCCAGAAACAACTATTTTTGGTTATAAAACACTTTACTTTTTGTCAAAATAAAGTGTTTTTATTAAAAAACTAGATGATTTTAGTTTAAAAACAACTAGTTTTTGTCAAAAAACAGATGAAATTTGTCTTAAGACAAGTGTTTTTAGTCTAAAAATAGATGAATTTGTGTCATAAACAAGTGTTTTTCCTTTAAAAACAGATGAATTTGCTCAGAAACAAACTCTTTTTACTCTCTGACTAAAATTTAAATGCACTGCTATTTAAAAGTACTTTGAAGTTTTTAGATATTTTTCTTTTAAATGTATCCTGTTTTTATGGACAACTTATCTTTGTTTTTTCTCTTGATAAATTTAGTCAAAATCTTATAATCGGAATTGAAATGAAGAGATTTTTTTTGCTTTTCGGTTTGATTTTATCCTGCGCTTTTTGCTTTGCTTTTCCGAGCGTTTCGCAGTTTGTCGAAGCCGGCACTGGCTATGTTGCGGCAAAAAATGTGGAGCGTGACTTCAATCCCTTTAACTTTACTTACGGAATCGAGGAAAAGAACGAAAATTTCCTGAATTTTGCGCCGAATTTCAAGGCACTTGCTTCCGTTCAGTTTTCCGACAATATTTTTGACTTTACAACGCTCGGCAACTATTTTATTCCGCGGATGAACCAAGAGACTGAATCCCAGAAAATCGGCTTCGGCGCGGAATTTATCTATCATTTTCAGCGTTATTACGATTTGTATTCTGAGCACGACATTTATCTTGAAAGTGTTTTTCGTCTTGCGCTAAAAGACAGGCTTTTTTTTCTTGCAAATCTAGGTTCTGGCTTGAAATTTGCGCAAATTGACGCTGTTGACCGCGATTTTCTTTGGGATTTTTCTTTGAGCGGCTCTGTCGCCTTGAATTATTATTTTGACTGTGGCGCAGAAATTTACGGCTCTGTCGTCTCGCACACTCTTTACCGCTATCCGCTTGCGTTCACGCCGCTTTATTCTCTGGGTTTCGCATGGAATTTCAAGAGAGAATTCAGGCTCTCTTCTGATTTTGGCTTTCGCCTGCGCGACCAGTTTGTTGTTGCTCCTTACATCGACCGCTACGAATGGAATTTAAAAGCGAGGTTTTCATTTTGAGAAGGTTTAGAAGACTTTTAAATTTGATTTCAATTTTGTTTTTGATTTCGCTTGCTTTTTCTTCATGCGCGAACTACGGTTTTTACCAGTTTTTGTTCGGCGAGGAAGACGTTGACGAGAGATTCAGCGGATTTTTAGACTTGAGCGGCGAAACTGTCCTTTCTTCCGGTTTGGACTTGGGCGGAAAATACAGCTTTATCGTTGTTACAGACGTTCACATTGGAGCGGGCGACGTTCACTCTTCAAAAATGAATGATTTCTTAGACGAGATTTCTTCCCTTTTTGAAAGCAGCGACAAGACAAAAGTTCCGAGATTCATAGTGAACTTGGGCGACACTGCCGACGGCGGGCATTTATCCGAATTCAATGAATACAATTCCTATCTTGAAAAAATCAAAAAGCTTGCGCTTAAAAAAAATGTTGTAAGCTCGGCGGAAGATTTTAAGGTTTACACGATTCTTGGAAACCACGACCTTTACAACAACGGCTGGACAGACTGGAAAAAGACGATTTATCCGTACAAGTCATCGTATTATTTTTCGCTTTCCTCAGGCCCAGCCGGTTCAGCTTTGTTGCCGTTCTCTTTTTATTTTGTTGACACTGGAAACGGCGCGTTTGGAAAAGACCAGCTTGACGCTCTTGAAAAATTGCTGAAGTCAGATGCGAACCCGAAGATGGTTTTCTCGCATTATCCTTTTTACAGCGACAACGTTCCTTTGATGGCTCTTGAAGACACAGCTGAGCGCAATTATCTTCTTTCGCTTTTTGCAAAAAACAACGTGAAATCTCTTTTCGGCGGACACGTTCACAGGGTTTTTGAGCACGATTTAGGCAGCTTTTCGCAAGTGAACACTTCCGCACTTTTTAAGAACGGCGCATTCCGCCTTGTTACAGTGGACGAAAGCAGCGCAAGCGTCTCAACAAAGCTGATTGAGTTTTAGCTGTTGTTTTTCTATATTGAACTAAAACTTAATATTCGGATTGACTAGAATTTAAATGCGCGCTGCTGTTTTAAAAGCGATTTGAGTTTTTTTGTTTTAAGGCGTTTCTCTTTTGAAGCTGCACTTGGCTTTGTTTTTATGCGCTTTTTGGTGATTTTTACAGCTGAAGTGATTTTTGATTCAAGCCGTTCCAGCGCAATTTTTCTGTTTTGCTCTTGAAATCTTGAATCTTCGCAGTCAATAAAAATTTCAAAATCTTTGTTAATTGAAGATTTTAACTTGGCTGTTAAAAGTTCCAGTTCTTTTTCAGAAAGTCCTGCAAGCTTTGAAAGTGGAATTGAAATGTGAACTTTTGTATTTACTTTGTTTACATTTTGTCCGCCTTTTCCGCTGGAACGTGCAAATGAAAAAACTGCGTTGCTGCAAATTGAATTGTGGAGTTCTTCTTTGTCCATTGAATTTTTTTCGTAAAAATATTTCAGTCTGAAAAAAAAGGGATGTCCTAAAAGTATCTTTTCTGTCATTTTCGGAGCAGACCCGAAAATCTAAATGCATATATTTAAATCATTTAGAGATTACTAACCGAGTTTGCTATGCAAACATCGCAGTATCAAGTACAACAATGACATTTAGAACTTATTAGACATCCCCTTGCTTGTTGTTTTCTACAGATTGTCAAAAAATCCTTTTGCCTTTAAAAGTTCTGCGTTCAGGATTCCGCCAAGGGCTGCACCGCGCTTTGTGTTGTGGCTAAGCGAAACAAACTTTATGTCAAACACATTGCATGGGCGAAGGCGTCCTATTACGCAAGCCATTCCTTTTTCTGTCTCGCGGTCGCGTCGTGGCTGCGGACGGTTTTCTTCGTGACGAACAACAATCGGATGTTCCGGTGCGCTCGGAAGATTCAATTCCTGTGGAACTGATTTATAAGAAGTCCAGATTTTTTCAATTTCTTCAAGGCTTGGCTTTTTGTCCGCAAACTCAAGAGAAACACAAGCTGTATGTCCGTCGATTACAGGAACGCGCGTACAAGTTGAAGAGACAACCGGATATTCAGCGTTCACGATTTTTCCGTCCTGAACTTTTCCAAGAATCTTAAGGCATTCTTTTTCTGTCTTTTCTTCTTCGCCGCCGATGAACGGAACGATATTGTCAATCATGTCAAAAGAAGGAACGCCCGGATAACCAGCTCCGCTTGTTGCCTGCAAAGTTGTAACAATCATTCTTTTGATTGGATAGCCAGCCTGAATCAACGCATGAATCGGCATCATATAAGTCTGGAGCGAACAGTTCGGCTTTACTGCAATAAATCCTTTGTCCCAGCCGTGGTGCTTTTTCTGCTCGGCAATAACATCAAGATGAGAATAGTTGATTTCCGGCACAAGCATTGGAACATCTTCTGTCCAGCGGTTTGCAGAAGCATTAGAAACAACAGGAATTCCTTCTGCGGCATAAGCAGCTTCCAAAGCCTTTATTTCTTCCTTGCCCATTTCAAGCGCAGAAAAAACAAACTGACATTTTCCAAGAGCCTTTTTTTCATCGTTTGCATCCTCAACAATCAAATCCGCAACGCCGGCAGGAATTTCAGCGCCGATAAGCCAACGGTTCTTTACCGCATCTTTGTATGCTTTTCCAGCTGAACGTGGGCTTGCCGCAACGTAAGTCACTTCAAACCAAGGATGATTTTCCAAAAGTTTTATATAACGTTGGCCAACCATTCCAGTTGCACCCAAAACACCTACTTTAATCTTTTCCATAAAAAGCACTCCTTCTTTTCTATTATAAGTTACATTCTTTTATTGCGGCTTCAACAACTTTTTTTGCTTCATCAGTTATTTCAACTAGAGGAAGTCTTACAGAACCAGCCGGAAGTCCTTTGAAATTCATTGCGTACTTTATTGAAGTTGGATTTCCATCTACAAAAGCTGCCTTGAAGAACGGAAGCATTCTGTAGTGAATTTCTCTTGCTTTGTCAAAGTTTCCTTTAAGTCCTTCTGCAACCATTTCTGTTACAAGCGCAGGTGCAAGGTTTGAAACAACAGAAATAACTCCATCTCCTCCAGCTGCCATAAGCGGAAGTGTAAGTCCGTCATCTCCAGAAAGAACTGCAAAGTCCGGTTTCTTTGATTTGATTTTTGCAATTACATCCATCATCTGAGAAATATTTCCGCTTGCTTCCTTTACGCCTGCAATGTTTGGAAGTTCCGCAATGCGCTCCAGCAAGTCGGTAGGAATATTAAGGCCTGTTCTTCCTTGAATATTGTAAACAACAATTGGAATTCCTACTTTTGAGACTGCTTCAAAGTGGCGGAAGATTCCTTCTTTTGATGGCTTGTTGTAATACGGAGTTACGACAAGAGCTGCGTCTGCTCCAGCTTTTTTTGCCCGTTCGCAATAGAGAACCGCGTCCTTTGTATTGTTTGATCCAGCTCCAAGAATTACTGGAATTTTTTTACAAGAGTTTTTTTCAAATTTGCGGACTTCTTCGAATACAATTTCGATAATCTTGTCTTCTTCGCTGCCGGGTTTTTCATCAAGAGTCGGAGTTTCTGCCGTCGTTCCCAGCGGAACCAGACCGTCTATGCCATGCTCCAACTGAAATTTTACATTTTTTCTGAAGCCCTCGTAATCTATTGAACCATCACTGTTCATGGGTGTAATCATTGCTGTAAAAGCACCGCGTAATTTAATCATAGGGACCTCCAAATATTTTTGCATAATTATTGCATTTTTATAGAAAAAAAGCAACGCAATGAAAATTTCATTATTGTTTTATAAAACAAAAAAGACCGCTCTGAAAAATGAAGCGTTAATTGCACTTCGCCCAGAACGGCCTTTGTTTTTCAATTTATATGTGAAAAACTATATATTTAATCTCTTCAACTTTATTGATTTGAATCATAGAGATGAAAAGAAGTGCTTCAAATACCATGCAAATGGTAGTTTTATACCTAAAATATGGTAAATTTTATTTGATTTTAGAATAACTTGGGTTATAATTCAGTTATGAAAAATAAAAAATATTTGTTTTTTTTATCTGTATTTTTCGTATGCAATTTATTGCCTTTGTTTGCAAAAATAAAAAAATCAGCTGAAAAAGAAATTCCAATCCATGTAAAACTGTTCATTGATAAAACTGCGCAAAAAGATGTTGATGAGCTTGATGAAAGTTTATTTAAGAATACAAAAAATCCTATAAATCCTGGATTTTATGATGGAAATTTATGGATTGAAATAAAGCCTGAGATTTCAGAAATTCAGCATTGCGTTATAAGCCTTGGAAATGAGTATATAGATTCTGCGGAATTCTATGAAAAGCGTGGAGGAAAATTTTTCTTAATTGGAAAAGTCGGACATAAAATTTCAACAGATGAAATAGAAGCTCCAGACAGTTTGCAGGCGTTTCCCGTTTTTAGAAATTCAGGATATGACGATGATACTTGCTTTAGAATAAAAATAAAAAATCATAATGGAAATTTTATATATATCAAGCTTGTTAATGAACTTGATTTTTTTAATTCACGAAGAATTTATTTTGCAAAACTTTACACCGTTTTGGGAATATGTTTTTGCATTTTTGCTTTGCTTTTTATATATGCAATTGCTGTGCGCCGGCCAATGCCATTTTTTTTGTCAATGGCAGCGTTGTTTTACATTTTCCTTCAGCTTCAGTTAAAAGGAATTGGTCCTGTATTTTTGTGGAATTTCTTAAATCCGTTTTCATTTTCAACACGGCTTGCATATTATTTTGAAAGTTTCATTCTGATGTTTTTAATTCTTTCCGCAGATACAGTTTTAAAAGGCAATTCAAAAATAGTTTATAAAAAACTTTCTCCAGTTGAAATTCAGCTTATAGTTGTTACATTTTGTGTTCTTTTAACGGTGAGAGCAGAGCAGACAATGCTTTATTCTTATGCCGCGCTCTCTATAACGACAAAAGTTTTTTTTATTGCTTCCATATTTATGTGCTTCAGGGCAATGCAAAAGAATACAAGGATAATACTTTTGCTTTGGATTCCGCAGATTTTATTTTCTATGCTGGCTCAAATTGTAAGAATTTTAAGATTTAAAGGAAATAATGTTTTTTTTGATTTTATATGTTCCGATGAATTTTTAATTTCATTTTTGTTTTACTTGCTGATTACAATGCCCTCGCTTTTTTTTATAACTTATAAAATTAGGCAAGAGTCTCATAATTCAAAAGTTGAGCTAAAAAAAATAAAGGCGCAAAACTCTGAGCTTCTTATTCAAAAAAATCTGATTGAGCGGCTTATGAAAAATATTTTAGTTGATTCTGCGCAAACTTTGAGCATGGCTGATATTCTTTCTGGCCAGGTTTTTACTGCGAAAAATACTTCTTATATAGAAAGAATTAAAATAAATTCTGCAAAAATAAGCGACACGCTTGCAACTCTTAGAATGTGCAATGACGAATCTGAAATTCAAAATCAGCCGATTCTTCTTGCGGATTTTTTTAAAAGCTGCATTCAAGCTTCAAAAACTTTTTGCTCGTCTAAGCCCAACACGATTTCTTATTCGATGGACATACAGCCAGAAACTGTGATTCTTGCGGACATGAGGGTTGTGGAACTTTTTTTTATATCGTTTTTGAATTCTGTAATCGAAGTTTCTGTTCCGAATACCGAAGTTTCTGTTTCGTTGAAAGGTGATGAAGAAAATTTTATTTTTTCAATTTCGAATACAATGGATTCCCAGACAGTTGAAGAAGTTCTTTCTCGCATGGAAACTGAAAATGAAAAGCGTAATTTTACATTTCTTATGCGCATTGCAAAATTTTACCGCGGAGATTTGTCTGTTTCAAAAAATGACAGCAAGTTTAAATTTTCAGTTGTGTTTGATTTTAAGCGTGTTGAAAATTCAAAAGATTCCAGCGTGATAATAAATAAAACTAGATTTTCTCCGTCTAAGAAAAAAGAGCAAAAAAATTCGGAAAAGAAAAAGGAAGTTACTTTGATAAAAACTGGCGAAGAAAAATCAGAGGACTTTATGAAAAAATTATCTTCAAGAGAAAAACAGATTGCAGAACTTATAATTTCTGGAAAAAGCGACAAGGATATTGCGGAGGAACTTTTTATAAGTCCTGGAACTGTTGCAAGCCACAACAAAAAGATTTTCAAAAAACTTGATGTTCATAGCCGTGTTGAGTTGATGAATAAATTGCGTTAAAATCTTTTGAGAATTTTATTATTTACTTTTTAGGGAAAAATTATGTCAGGAAATATATTTGGAGAAATTTTTAAAGTTGCAACATTTGGAGAAAGCCACGGAGCAGGACTTGGCTGTATTATAGACGGATGTCCTGCTGGAGTTTTGGTGGATGAAAAATTTCTTCAGCATGAAATGGAACGGAGAAAGCCAGGTGCAAAAAGCGCGGCGGTTACTGCAAGAAAAGAAGATGACTTTGCAGAAATTCTAAGCGGCGTATTTGAAGGAAAAACAACAGGAACTCCGATAGCTGTCTTAATCAGAAATTCAAATCAGCATTCATCAGACTATGAAAATATAAAAGACAAATTCCGGCCGGGACACGCTGATTTTACATATTATAAAAAATATGGCATAAGGGATTACAGAGGCGGCGGAAGATCTAGCGGAAGAGAAACTTGCGCGAGAGTTGCGGCTGGAGCGTTTGCAAAAATGTTTTTAAAAAATTTTGGAATTCGAATTTTTGCATATACAAAAGAAGCGGCAGGAATAAAAAGCGGCAAAGTTGATTTTTCTGAAATTGAAAAAAATGCAATGCGTGCCGCAGACAAAGATGCTGCTGTTTTAATGCAGCAAAAGGTTGAAGAGTTCAAAATGAAAAAGAATTCTTGTGGCGGAATTGTTGAGTGCGTTGTAAAAGGCGTGGCTGCTGGAATTGGCGAGCCGGTTTTTGACAAGCTGGATGCGGTTTTGTCCCATGCAGTTATGTCGATTGGTGCAATAAAAGGAATTGAATTTGGAAGCGGATTTGCTTGTGCGGATTCAAACGGACTTGAGAACAACGATTTTATGGGAAACTGCTTTTCATTTAAAACAAACAATGCCGGCGGAATTCTTGGAGGAATTTCCCGAGGCGATGATATAGTTTTTAGAGTTGCTGTAAAGCCTGTTCCAAGTATTTATCTTTCGCAGGAAACTGTTGATGTAAATGGAAATGAGTGTGATATTCTAATTGAAGGAAGACACGATGTTTGTCTTTGTCCAAGGATTGTTCCTGTTGTAGAAGCCATGACCGCAATTACTTTGGCAGATATGATTTTAAGAAATAGGAGCAGCAGAGTTTAGCAATGGAAACTTATACATCAGATTTTTTTAACAGCATAGAAGAAAATAAAAATAATAATAACAATAAAAAGAAAAAAAAACACATAATAATTTTTTTTATTTTAACTGCTGTTTTTATTTTTGCTGTGACGCAGGCAGTTTCTGTTTATAAACTTTTAAATCCAAGAAATCCAGAACCGCTTTCTTTGGAGCAGCAGACTTTTCTTGAGCAGTCGTTGAACAAAAAATATCCTGAGCGCGCAGACATTGTTTCTGAACTTCCGTTTCAGTATGTTCCGGCTGATTTGTTTGTAAATGCAGAAAGCGCCATTGTTATTGATTTTGCAACGGGAAATATTCTTTTTGAAAAAAATGCTGAAGTTCAAATTCCTCCGGCTTCAATGACAAAGCTTGTGGAAATGTATGTTGTTTTTGAGGCTGTTGAAAACGGCGAAATTTCCCTTGATGATGTTGTTCCGCTTCCGCCTGAAAGTTGGGCTAGAAATCTTCCAAGCGATGCTTCGATAATGTTTTTGGATGAAGGCCAGAAAGTAACGCTTAGAGAACTTTTGCTTGGACTTGCGATTGCCAGTGGAAATGACGCTTCAATTGCTGTTGCAAAATATGTCTGCGGAAACATGGATTCGTTTGTTGAGCGGATGAATCAGACTGTAAAAAAGATGGGCTTGGTAAAAACTGAATTTGTGGAATCAAGCGGCTACAGCGAAAAAAATATTACGACTGCAAAAGAGTTCGCGGCTTTCTGCAGAAAATACATAGAAAAATTTCCATTTGCAATTACAGAATTTCATTCCCAAAAAATTCTGCGCTATCCGCTTGCAAAAAATCTTCCAAAAGAATCTGCAGAACGAAACGGCGACAGCCAGGCTGTGATTCAGTACAACACAAACAAGTTGCTTGGAAGTCTTGAGGGCTGTGATGGATTGAAAACTGGTTTTATTTATGAAAGCGGTTTTAACATTGCTCTTACTGCAGAACGAAACGGTGTCCGCTATATTTCTGTTACAATGAAAGGACCTGGAGTTGGAAGCACGCAGGGAAATATTTACAGAGTTAAAGATGGAACTAATTTAATGGAATATGCGTTTTCAAAATTTTCTCCTTATATTGCAAAGCAGCCTCATAGTTTTTCTGTGGGCGTTGCAGGTTCTTCTTTAAAAAGTGTTTGCCTTGTTCCTGCAAAAAGTGAAAATTTTTCTGTTCCATTTATTTCTGGAAGTTCTCCAAAAGAGGCAGCTCAAAAAATTCATGTTACAGCAAATATTCCAAAAAGCATCTTTGGAGAATTCGATGAAGGAACTCAGTTTGGAACTTTGTCATATTCACTTGACGGAAGAATTTTAAATACAGTTCCTCTTGTTGCTGACAGAAAAAGTGAAAAGGTAAATTTCTTTGCTAGAATTTGGGGCGCGCTTGCTTATAAAATTTCGTCTTTAAATAAAGGCTGAAAAAATATTCTGTGGTTTTTATGAGTGAAAAAATTGATTTTGCATTTTTAGACAGCGGAACAGGCGGCATTCCATATATGCTTTTGCTGAAAAAAAAATCTCCCGGCTCAAGATGTGTTTACCTTGGCGACACTGTTCATTTTCCTTATGGAGAAAAATCAGCGGAGGAAGTAACTTCTTGTGCTTCTGAATCAATAGAAAAAATTCTTGACTTGTGGAATCCGCGTCTTGTTGTTATTGCCTGCAACACAATCAGTGTGACGGCATTGAATCAGCTTAGAGAAAAATTTTCTGATGTTCCGATTGTTGGAACTGTTCCTGCGATAAAACTTGCTGCGAAAGTTACGGAAAACAAAAAAATCGGACTGCTCGCAACTAACGCAACTGTAAATCATCCTTACTGTAAAAAACTAGTTTCTGATTTTGCTTCTGGATGCGAAGTTTTCAATCGGGGCGACCCTGGCTTGATAAGTTTTATAGAACACGATTTGTTTTATGCTTCAAAAGAAAAGCGGCTTGCTGCTGTAAAGCCTGCTGTGGATTTTTTTTGTTCATGCGGATGCGACACTATAATTCTTGGATGCACGCATTTTACTCACATGGCGGAAGACATAAAAGAATATTTTTCCAATGTTGCCGGAAAAAAAGTTTTTGTAGTGGACAGCCGAAACGGAGTTTCAAATCATGCTCTTGAAGTTATAAAAGGCACTTCTTTAGAAAATCAGCATGAGCCAAAATTTCTTCCGCCTGACATGAGCTTTTTTGTAACAAGCCTTAAAAATAAAAACGACCAAAAAGAATACGAAACTCTTTGCAGAAATTTCAATATTCCTTTTGGCGGACTTTTAAAGCTTTAAAAAGTGCAAAAAGTTAAATTTTACTTTTCCATTTTTGCTGCAATTTCATCGATATATTCCCAGCTGTTTACAATTTTCTTTGCTGGTGGATTTGCAAGACGTGCAAGGTCTCCTGTCATTGTTCCTTCTTCAATAACATCGAGAGTTGCCTTTTCAAGCTTGTGTGCGAAATCTGCAAGTTCTGGAGTTCCGTCTAGCTCGGCGCGTTTTGCAAGTGCTCCTGTCCAAGCAAAAATCAATGCGACTGGATTTGTTGAAGTCTTTTCGCCTTTTAAATATTTGTAGTAGTGTTTTTGAACAGTTCCGTGGCTGGCTTCGTATTCAAATTCTCCGTTTGGAGAAACAAGAACAGAAGTCATCATTGCAAGGCTTCCGCAGGCAGATGCAATCATGTCGCTCATAACATCTCCGTCGTAGTTTTTGCAGGCCCAGAGAATTCCGCCTTCACATTTCATTATGCGTGCAACTGCGTCATCAATGAGCGTATAAAAATATTCTATTCCAGCTTTTTCAAACTTTTCTTTGAACTCGGATTCAAATACTTCATTGAAAATTGCCTTGAAGTTTCCGTCGTAGATTTTGCTGATTGTGTCTTTTGCTCCAAACCATACATCGATTTTTTTGTCTAGGGCATACATAAAGCAGCAGCGCGCAAAGTTTCTTATAGAATCGTCCAAGTTGTGGATTCCCTGAATTATTCCAGGACCTTTCATAACTTGAATTGTTTTTCTGATTTCTTTTCCATCATCGCCTGTGAAAACAAGTTCCGCTTTTCCAGCTCCCGGAGTTTTTATTTCGCAGTTTTTGTAAACATCTCCATAAGCGTGGCGGCCAAGAACAATCGGCTTTCTCCATGAAGAAACATTGCACTGAATATTCTTTACGAAAATCGGCGCGCGGAAAACTGTTCCGTCTAGTTCTCCACGGAGAATTCCATTTGGTGAAGGTGTAAGCTGCTTAAGTTTGTACTCTTCCATGCGGGCGGCATTGCTTGTGATTGTGGCGCATTTTACTCCAACACCAAGACGTTTGATTGCGGCGGCGGCTTCATAAGTTACTTTGTCGTCTGTGTCGTCGCGATTTTTTAAGCCAAGGTCATAGTATTCAACATTAAGGTCAACGTAAGGTTCAAGAAGTTTTTCCTTGATAACCTTCCATAGAACTCTTGTCATTTCATCGCCGTCAAGCTCGGCAATCGCATTTTTCATTTTGATTTTTTCCATAATTAAACTCCTGAAAATCTATTAGAATTTTAGTGCGTTATTTTAAACATGAATTTCCGTTGTAGTCCAAGTCTGTAAGAATTTCCGTGTGGTCTTTAAAAACTGCAACAGTATGCTCTTCGTGGCAGCTCCAAGAACCGTCTGCTGTAACAACAGTCCAGTCGCTTCCTTCTTCAATGTCAACGTCCGCAGTTCCCTCGTTAATCATAGGCTCGATTGCAAGAACCATTCCAGCTTGAATGCGCGGATTCGGACCAGTTGAAGGGCAGTTGCAGACGCTTGGATCTTCGTGGACTTCAAGGCCGACTCCATGTCCGCAGTATTCATAGACAACGCCGTACTTGTTCTGGTTGTATGCGATGTCATATACCGCGTTTGAAATGTCGCTGATTCTGTTTCCTGCCTTGCAAGCGTCGATTCCAGCTAAAAGACATTCTCGTGTAACTCGGCAAAGTTTTTGATGCGCAGGCTTTACGTTTCCTACAAGAACTGTGTGCGTGCTGTCTGAAATATAGCCTTTTAAATTTAGTCCGATGTCAAGCGAAACAATATCGCCATCCTTTACAATCCGTTTTTTTGAAGGAACGCCATGGATAACTTGATTGTTGATGCTTATGCACGCACAGCCAGGAAAGTCCTCCTCGTACCAGGCTGGAGTTGCTCCGAATTTTCTTGCGAAGTTTACGCACCAGTCGTCGATTTCCTTTGTGCTTACTCCGGGCTTTACTTTTGGAATAATTTCGTTGAATAAATCAGCAAGCAAGTGGCAGCTTTTTCTAATTCCATTAATTTGCTCTTCATTTTTTAAACGTATCATATATAAACTCCATGATTTCCTATTTTGTTTCCGCGGAAATTCTTGCGGCTTCGTTTCTGCATATTTTGGCAGTTTGAAAATCCCCAATCCGCTCATAAGAGTCTGCAATCTTTAAAAGAAAAAACGCATCGTCATTTTTCCCAAACCTAAGTTCAAGCGCGCGCTCCCATGCGTCTATTGCAAGTTCATCGTTCACGGCTCCTTCAATGTTGTTCCGAAGAATATGCCGTGCAAGGCTTTTTACTTCCGGAAAGAAAAGCTTGAAATATTCAAATGAAAATTCCATCCTTATAATCTGATCCAAAAGAATGACTGCATCGTAGTATTCCTGCCGCAAAACAAGTTCTTCCGCAAGAATAAATCCGTAGTCCATAAAGTCTTCCCGTGTGAACCATCTTGACAGTCTGAATCCAACACGCTCCATGTTCATTCTTTTGAATTCCGTTACAGCCTCGTCCTCGTTGTTGTGCAGCAAGTCAAAAAAAATCAGTTTGGCGCGGCTTTCGTCATCGGTGCGCTCTAAAAGCCATTTTCTGTAGTCGAATGATTCAAAATTTTTTTCATGGTGGAAATTGCTTTGCTTGAATAAAACTGACTCGTCAAAAAGTCCGCGTGATTTTATGTCGGACAAAACTTCGTAGGCTGCCACAAGCTCGCGGAATGCCTTTGAGTCTTCACCCGTAATGTCCGGATGCAGAATCTTAGCTTTTCTTCTGTATGCGCGCCGGATTTCTGCGATTGTCGCTGTTCTTGAAACACCTAGAATTTTGTAATAGTCTTTCATCTTTTTTCTTTTCAGACGGAAAAAATTTCACGCAAGATGAAGTTTACATTTTTTTTTGCATTTAAGCAATTAAAGCGCTTTTTCAGTTTGCTGAAGATTGATTCAGCCCTTAAATTGCTTAAACGTTCTAAATTTTGTATAATCGCGGCATGAGTGAAAATAAACGTACCGTTGACGAGTCAACATTGGAAAAACTTTTATACCTTTCACGTCTTTCCCCGGAAAGCACAGACATGGCTACTTTGAAAAAGCAGGTGGACGAGATTGTAGGATACTTTGATATTCTTTCTAAATACGATGACAGCGAAAATCCTTATGACGCTTATCCTACAACAAAAGCTGAATGCCTGCGCGAGGACGAAATTGTTCCGGGGCTTGAGATGCACGATGTCAAGAAAATAAACGAACCGAATTTTATGGACGGATATTTCCAGGTTCCAAAAGTTCTGGGAGAAGGTGCGTAAGATGAAGTACAAGACTATAAAAGAAACTGTAGAAGCCTTAAAAAGCGGAGAAACTTCAAGTGTGGCTTTGGTAAAGGAATCCAAGGAAACTTTTGAGGCGGATAAAAATTCAGTATTGCCACTTAATGCATTTTTGGAAATTTATGACGATATTTTAAATTCTGCGCAAGCTGCCGACCAGAAAATTTCAGAAGCTAGAAGCAATGGTTCCCTTGATAAACTTTTTGAAGAACAGCCTCTTCTTGGAATTCCATTTGCGGTAAAGGACAACATTTCTGTGCGCGGAAAAAAGCTTACCTGCTCAAGCAAAATTCTTGAAGGCTACGTTGCTCCGTACAGCGCGACTGTAATAAACCGCCTTGAAAAAGCTGGAGCGATTCCCATTGGAAGATGCAATCAAGACGAATTTGCAATGGGCTCTTCAACTGAATATTCAGTTTACGGACCTACAAGAAATCCTATTGACCGCGCTTATGTTTCCGGCGGTTCTTCCGGCGGTCCTGCTGCTGCGGTTGCTGCGAATCAGGCATTGTTTGCTCTTGGCACTGAAACTGGCGGTTCTGTCCGTCTTCCTGCAAGCTACTGCGGAATCTACGGTCTTAAGACAACTTATGGTGTTCTAAGCCGATGGGGAGTTGTTGCTTACGGTTCTTCTTTGGATCAGGTTGGAATTCTTGGACACAGTCCGCAGGATATTGCACTTCCGTTAAGCGTTATGAGCGGCGTTGATTTTTATGACGACACTTCCGCTGATTTACCTGACGCAAAGCCTTCTGTTGAAGCTTTCTCTGATTTTTCAAAACTGAAAATTGCAGTTCCAAAGCAGTTCCTTGAGTCAAAGGGAATGGATGCCGATGTTGCAAAAGTCTTTGAACAAACCCGCAGCTGGTTTGAGTCCAAAGGCGCAAAAATAGAAGTTGTTGACCTTCCGATTCTTGATGCCGCTATTGCAAGCTATTACGTAATTGCTTTGTCTGAAGCCGCTTCGAACTTGAGCCGCTTTGATGGAATTCGTTACGGAAACAGAATTGACAACGGCAAAGGATACGATGAGCTTTATGTGGACACAAGAAGCAACGGTTTTGGTCCGGAAGTTAAGCGCAGAATTATAATTGGAAACTACGTTTTGTCTGAGCAGTTTTCAGGCGATACTTATAAAAAAGGAATGTCTGTGCGCGCTCGCATTCAGCGTGAGATTGCAAAATTGTTTGAGCAGTTTGATTTGATTCTTTGCCCAACTTGTCCGACTCCGGCTTTTAAACTCGGCCAGAAAGTTGATGATCCGCTTGCCATGTATCTTAGCGACTTGTTCACGACATTTGTAAACCTTGCCCGCATTCCGTCTTTGTCTGTTCCGGCTGGAAGAACTTCTGCGGAAAACGGAAATATGCCTATTGGAATTCAGTTTGCAGGACCTATGTTCAGCGAAATGAAAATTCTTGAAATTGCCCAAGTATGGGAAAACGAGCATAAGGGATGCGGAATTCCTGTTTCGGAGGAAAAATAAAAATGCCTTCTATTGATAAATATGAAATTGTAATCGGCTGTGAAATTCATACGCAGCTTTTGACAAAAACAAAGGCTTTCTGTGCCTGTGAAAATCGTTACGGAGGAATGCCGAACACCCGTGTTTGTCCTGTTTGTCTTGGACTTCCGGGAGCGATGCCGCGCGTTTCTAAAGGATATGTTGAGCTTGGCTCTGTGGCAGGCCTTGCTCTTAACTGCGAGATTTCACGCTTTACAAAATTTGACCGCAAGCATTATTTTTATCCTGATCTTGCGAAAGGCTATCAGATAACTCAATATGATATTCCTCTTTGCCACGATGGATATGTTGATCTTCCGATGCACAAGTATCCAAAGGAACAGCAGTTTGGTTCAGAAAAATGCCGCACAAAAAATTTCATAGGCAATGACTGCATTATTGAAAACGGAAAATACCGCCGTGTCCGAGTTGAACGCATTCACCTTGAAGAAGATGTAGGTAAATCGTTGCACTTGCAGGGGGCGCATTCTTATATTGACTACAACCGTTCTGGAACTCCGCTTATTGAAATTGTAACAAAGCCTGATATGACAAGCCCGGAAGAAGCAGCGCTTTTTATGGAAACTGTTCAGGAAATTCTGCGCTATGTTAAAGTTACAAATGGAAACCTTGAAGAAGGAAACATGAGATGCGATGCCAACATCAACTTGAATGTTTGGGAAGACGGAAAACTTTATCACACTCCGATTTCTGAAATCAAGAACTTAAACTCGTTCCGTTCAATCCGCGATGCCTGCGCTTACGAAGCCCAGCGTCAGCTTAAAGAATTTCAGGAAGACCGCCAGGAATTCAATCCGGGATTTAAAGTTACAATGGGCTGGGACGAAGCAAAAGGCCAGACTGTTGTTCAGCGCACAAAAAATTCTTTTGTTGACTACCGCTTTGTTGTTGAGCCAGACATAAAGCCGTTCAGTGTAAGCGAGGAGCTTATTGAAAATGCAAAGTCAAAAGTCGGAGAACTTCCAGAAGCAAAACGCACAAGATTAAAGAAGAATTACGGACTTTCTGATTTTGATGTTGAAACTTTGACCTCTAGCCGCGACTTGGCTGTTTGGTTTGAAGAAGCTGCTGCCGGAACAAAAAATCCAAAGCGTACTGCAAATATAATTCTTACAGAGCTTCTTGCAAAACTGAATGAAGATAAAAAAACAATCAACGATGTTTCTATAACTCCTGCCCATATTGCGGAGCTTGTAAATGCGATTGACTCAAAGAAAATTTCAAGCGCGCAAGGAAAAGTCGTTTTTGCAAAAATGCTTGAGACAAATAAAATGCCGGCGGAAATTATAAAATCTGAAGGCATGGAAGTTGTAAGCGACAGCGGAGCAATTGAAGCAATTGTTGATAAAGTTATTTCAGCAAATCCAAAAGCTGTAGCCGACTTTAAATCTGGAAAAACAAATGTCGTCGGTTGGCTTATGGGACAGGTTATGAAAGAATCCAAAGGCAAGGCAAATCCAGCAGAAGCAAGTTCCCTTGTTCAAAAGAAGCTTTCAGAAATATAATTTTTCTTATCCTTTATTTTTATCCGTCGTTCTGTTTTAGAATGGCGGATTTTTTTTGTTTAAAAATTTTTTCTAGAATTATTGACAATCTTTCTTAGTTACTGTATGCTAACTTTTGTAAGTTAGTTTAGTCTAACTTGTGTTTGTTACTAGCGGGCATATAAACTTGCGGTTCTTAATCCTAAGTTTACATCTCCTTACACAGCCACTGATGTGATATGCCCGCATTTTTTTTGAGGTTGTATGAAAACTTTTGAGCAGACAGTAATTCACTTGGGTGCGCCGACTTTGTGCGGAGTAAAGCCTTCAAGCCTTGTTTCTGTTTCAAAAGAAGTTCTGTTTTGTGAATACAAAAAAATTCTTCTGTGGAATAAAATCCTTGAGGGCAGCCAGAAAAAAAATAAAAATTGCAAAACGAGGAGAGAATCTTTTTTTGCTTTTCATTTATGACGAAAAACTTGTTCAGGAAATTCTTTCAAATCCTGAAGTTTTGTCATACTTGAATTTAAAAGGCTATTTTACGGACAAAGGAATTTCAAATGTCTTGAACGAGCTTTTGAATCGCCTTTCTTATTGCGAAAGTTTTCCGCATGAGATTGGAGTTTTTCTTGGTTATCCGTTGGAAGATGTTGTTGGATACGAAAAATATTCAGGAACAAAAACTAAATTTTCCGGGGCTTGGGCGGTCTACGGAAATGTAGATGAAGCTGTAAAAAAAATGGAACTTTACAAAAAGTGTTCCGTTTTTTGCTCAAGCCTTTTTGAAGCTGGAAATAATTTTGAAGCAATTTGCAAAACAATAAATTTTATGTGAGGTAAATATGAAGAAAGCTGTAATCTATGCAAGCACAACTGGAAACACAGAGGCAATGGCAAATGCTGTAGCTGAAGGTGTAAAATCTTGCGGCGCGGAACTTTTGATGTCAACTGCAAGCGATGCGAATGTTTCTGATGTTCTTGCTTGCGATGCTATTATACTCGGAAGCCCTGCTATGGGAGATGAAGTTCTTGAAGATTCAATGGAAGAATTCTATACGAATCTTGAAGGCGGGTTGAGCGGAAAAAAAGTTGCTGTATTTGGTTCTTATGATTGGGGCGACGGACAGTGGCTTAGAACTTGGGTTGAACGTCTTTCTGCTGCAGGTGCAACTGTTGTAAATGGCGAAGGCCTGAAAGCTCAGCTTGCTCCAGATGAAACTGCTCTTGCTGAATGCAAGTCTCTTGGAGAAACTGCATAAAAAAATAGACTGCTTTGCATCTTGCATTGCAGTCTTATAAAAAAGTGCTAGCAACAGGCACAGGTTTAAACTAATTCCTCGAGTTGGTTTAAAAGTGTGTGTGTTTGGTTTTAACTCCATTCTGAGTTTCAGACTGGAGTTTTTTGTTTTTAAATTCTGTGCATTTCAGAAAAAACTTTTTCGTTCATTATGTTTACTTCAACGCCAAGAGTTCCAAGCTCTTCAACAAGTTCTTTTCTTGCAGTGTCGATTCCGATGTCCGCATTGTCAAAATCAACCATCATCATCATAACAAAATTTCCGCTTAAAATTGTTTGAGAAATATCCGCAATGTTTATAGAATGTTTTGCAAGATATGCTGAAACTTTTGCGATTATACCGACTTTATCCGCACCAACGACAGTAACTATAGCTTTCATAATGAATTCATTTTAATAGAAAAAAAACTTATGCACAAGAAGCCGCAATGGAAATTCAAACAGCGGCAGTTTTTAACTGGCTTTATGAATTTCCAAAGCGGTATTTTTTATTCAGACTTTAAATAATCGATTCCGGATGAAACAGAAACATCTCTTGAAAGTGCAACGAATTTTATTTCGATTCCAGGTTTTGTATGCTCAAGCGAAATTTCATATTTGCCTTTTTCAAGCTGAACCTGCCCGATTACAGCTCCTGTGTCTTTTCCTTCTGTGGAGCGGCATTCAAATGCAAATGTTGGTTTTCCATCGATCAGCACGTTGCATACAGATTGCGAAACTTTGCCCACATCAGCTGGCTTTGAATAAACTCCAAGCACATTGTAAACTCCGTTTGCCGGCGCAAAGAAATTTCTTTTTGTTTCACCGTTGCAAAGAAATCTGAAATTTTCCTGAGCTGGATTTTTTGCATTTTGATTTTCTGCCTTTGGAACCAAGACTGGAATATTGTTTAGCGGACGAAGCTTGCGTTCAGCGACAAGAGTTTTTGTAAGAAATTTTATAATGTCCATTGCGCAAACTTGAAGTTCCGCAGTTGTAAGCTCGCCGTTTTTTAAGCTTGACTTTATATTGTCGTTGTTTCCGTCTTTTTCCGCAGTGTCGTTGTTTACAATCATGTAGATGTCGTTTCTTGCTCGGACCATCGAAGCGGTAAGTTCAATTTCTCCTTTTCCGCCTTTTACGCAGTCGTTTATTCTTGCCCACCAGTCGGTCATTACAACGCCTGTGTATTTCCAGTTTTTGCGGAGAATTGTTGAATTTAAATCGTAGTTGCTTGCCGCAAAGTGTCCATTGATTTGATTGTAGCTTGTCATAATTGACTGGGCATTTCCTCGTTTTACAGCGGCTTCAAATGGCTTAAGATAAATTTCTCGCAATGCGCGTTCTGAAACAATTGAATCGTGTTCGCGTCTTTGAGTTTCCTGGCTGTTCGCGGCGAAATGTTTTATTGTTGCAACCGGACCTTCTTTTGAAACGCCTTTTAAAATTGCAAGCGTCATTTCAGAAGTAAGAAGCGGATCTTCGGAAAAATATTCAAAGTTTCTTCCGTTAAGAGGATTTCTGTGAATGTTTATTCCAGGTCCAAGAACTGTGTCAATTTGATTTTGCATTAGCTCTTGGCTTTCAAATTCAAAAAGCTCCTGAACAAGAGGAGGATTCCAAGTGCAAGCCAGTAAAGTTCCTATTGGCATAAGAGAAGCTTCCTTGCCTGTGTCGAGCCTTATGCCTGAAGGACCATCCGCGCATCCTGCAACAGGAATTCCGTAGTCATAAAGAGATTCACTTACGCCACCAAAAACTGAAGCGATTCCCATTGTTGCTTTGCGGCTCATCATTCCTTCTCCGCGCACAAGAGTTGCAAGCTCTTCGTTGTTTAGCTGGGCAACAAATTTTTCAAGTAGCTCAGGATTTTCCTTTACATCTTGAAATTTTATTCCTTTGTTTCCTGTGAATGGAATTTCTTTTGGAAGATTTTCTTTTATGCGCTGTTCAAGGCTGAAAGATTCAAGCGGAACATTTTCTTCTTCAATTGAATAGTTTCCGTCCGGCTTGATTTGCACTGGCTTGATTCTTGAAAAAGCTTTTCGCGGAGCAAGTGCCTGGCAAAGTTTTTCTGTGGCGTAAGTTTTTTCAACTGAAATACAATCGCTGCTTCCAACTGGAATTTTCTTTGCGCTTTCAGAATCAGTTCCCATGAATAAAAAATATTTTCCTTCTTCAAGAACAAACGAAAATTCAAATCCAGAAATTCCAGAATCATCATAAGAAGCAGCTGATTCCAAGTTGAACAAAAGCTCAAGTTCTTCCGACTGGCCTGGTTTTAGCAAATTTGATTTTTTGAATGCGACAAGAACTTTTGAAGGCTTTCCGAGTTTTCCTTGCGGAGCTTGAAGGTAAAGCTGGACAATTTCTTTTCCGCTGAATTTTTTTCCGATGTTTTCTACGCGGACCTTTACGTTTACATTTTTTTTGTCCACAGAAGAAGAAATAAATTCGGTTTTAAATTCCGTGTAAGAAAGTCCGAATCCAAATGGAAATAGAATTTTTTCTTTTGCGAATGTTGAAAAATATCTGTAGCCGACATAAATATCTTCCATATAAAAAGATTCACTTTGTGTTGCGAAATTTTTTGTGGAAGGATAGTCGTCTATTGATTTTGCGATTGTGTCTGTGAGTTTTCCGCACGGAACTGATTTTCCGCACAGAACATTTGCGCAGGCTCTTCCGGATTCTTGCCCTCCTTGCCAAGCGTAGACTACGGATTTAATTTTTCCTGAAAATTCTTTGTCGTCAATCCAAGCCGTGTCGATTATTCCGCATGAGTTAAAAACAATTATTACACTTTCAAATGCCGAGCAAATTTCTTTAATTGAATTGCGTTCTGTGTCAGTTAAAAGCCAGCAGCCTTTTTCTTTTGTAAAGTCTTTGTCTTCGCCAGCATTTCGGCCTATAACGAAAATTGCTTTTTTTGAAACTTTTGCAGCGTTTTTTGCAAGCTCAGCTGAAACTGAAAGTTCCTTTTGAAAAAAAGGCTCCATTGCCCAGCCACCTCCGCCATTGTCAAACGGATTTTCCTTTATCCAGTTTCTGTAAATTTCAGCAAGTTCTTTGTTTGCCATTGGAATGTTGTCTGTTAAATTTGTGGAATAAGGCGAGCGGACAGAACCACCAGAACCCATTCCGCATTTGTAAAAATCAAACTGGCATCTTCCAAAAATAGCAACAGTTTCATTTTCTGCAAGCGGAAGCGTGTTTTCATTGTTCCTAAGAAGTACGATTCCTTCTTGCGCGGCTTCAAGAATTTTTTCTGCGAATGTCATAAAATCCCCCATAATAATATTTAAAGTGAAAAATTGTTATAAAAACAACATCTGTTTTTTATCAATATTAACATTGGTTGCTTTCAAAATCTTTAACTATATGCTAAATTAATATAACAATCTTCCATTTTTTTTAAGAGGCAGTTTTTGAAGCGTTATTCAACTTTTAATGTGGATTTGTCAGAAAATGTTGCGTACAATGATCCGGCTTTTCCTGCGTATATTACAAGCGGATTTTTATCTTGCTATCCTGATTTAAAAGGCTGCACTCACTGGCACGAGGACTGGGAATTTATAATTGTTCTTGAAGGCCTTGAAACTTATAACGTGAATGGAAACTTAATTGAAATTGAAGCCGGAGATGCAATCTTTGTAAACAGCCGGCAAGTTCACTATGGATTTTCAGCGGATCGAAAAGACTGCGAATTTATCTGCATTTTGCTGAACCCTTCGTTGCTTTGCTCCAATAAAGATTTTGATGAAAAATTTGTAAAACCGTTTACGTACAATGCAAATTATCCTTTTATAAAGCTGAGCCGAAAAATCCAATGGCAAAACAAAATTATAAAACTTCTAAAGGAAATTCATTTAAAAAAAGACGAAAAGACTTGGCAGTTTATAACACAACGGAATTTTTTCAGCATATTTGAGCTAATCTATTCTAACGTGGACATAAAATCTGAAAAGTCGGCGCAAAATTCTGCTGAACTTAATGCTTTAAAGCTGATGATGGTTTTTATTCAGGACAATTATAAGAGGAAAATTTCACTTGAAGATATTGCTTCCGCCGGATTCTGCTGCAAAAGCAAATGCTCTTCAATTTTCAGCCAGTATTTAAAGGAGTCTCCGATAATTTATCTTATAAAATACAGATTAAAAATCAGCACAGAGCTTCTTTGCAAAACTGGCATTCCAATTACAGAAATTGCCTATGAATGCGGTTTTTCTGGAACGAGCTATTTTTGCGAGACTTTCCATAAATATTACAAGACAACACCGCTTGATTTTAGAAAGGATTCCGCACAGATTTCTTAGACTTTTTTGAAAACCTTGCTTTGTTAAAAATTTTAACATTGCATATTTAAACCTTGACAAATTTTTCATGTGAACATAAGATATTAATATGGACTTAAGAACTGTATTAACACCTGACACAGTAGACCTTCATTTAAAGGGAACTACAAAAGAAGAAATTATTGACGAGCTTCTCGATATTCTCGTGAAAGCCGGGAAAGTAACAGATAAAGCAGTTGCAAAGGAGTGTGTTCTTGACCGTGAGCGTAAAATGTCTACCGGTATGAAGCATGGAATTGCAATTCCGCATGGAAAAACTGACACAGTTTCTGACTTAGTTGCTTGTATTGGAGTTTCAGACAATCCTGTTGATTTTGACAGCTTGGATCAGGAGCCTTGCCGTATATTTATTATGACATTGTCGCCTGTAAACAAGACTGGTCCTCATCTTCAGTTCCTTGCTGAAGTCAGCCTTTTGTTTAAATCTGCTGACAAGCGCGCTCAGATTCTGAATACTCAGGACAAAGCGGAAGTTATAAAGATTTTAACTGAATAGTTTGTTTTATTCTATTATTTCTATAGAAGCTCTTGCTAAATGCAGGGGCTTTTTTGTTTTCCATTAAATTTCATTTTACGCAGAAAAACAAAGGTTCATCAAAAAGAAAATACTTGACATTTTATCTTTTTTTGTCATAATAAAATAAAATTTATAGAAGAGGTAATTATGGCTGAAAAATACGCATTTTTGTTTCCAGGACAAGGCGCACAAGCTCCAGGAATGGTAAAAGACGTTGCTGAATCTTTTTCTTCAGCAAAGAAAGTTATTGATGATGTTTCTTCCATTGTAAATTTAGATATGGCAAAACTTTTGTGGGAATCAGATGCGGCACAGCTCAGCCGTTCTGACAACAGCCAGATTGCCATAACAGCGGCTTCTCTTGCTTTGATGGCTGCTTTAAAAGATAAAAATATTGAGCCTTCTGCGGCAATGGGTTTCAGCCTTGGAGAGTTTCCTGCTCTTTATGCGGCAGGAGTTTTGTCATTTGAAGATGTTGTAAAAGTTGTACGCCAGCGCGGGCTTATTATGCAGAAAGTATGTGAAGAAATCGCGGCAAAAAACGAAGGTCATGCGCCTGGAATGACAGCAGTTCTCGGTCTTTCTCCTGAAAAAGTAAAGGAAATTGCTTCCGGCATAAAGGATGCTTATGCGGCAAACATGAACAGTGTAAAGCAAACTGTTGTGAGCGGAACTTTTGATGCTCTTGCTGCTGTTGAAAAAGCTGCTTCTGAAGCTGGCGCGCGTCGTGCAGTCCGCTTAAAGGTTGCAGGTCCTTTCCATTCGCCTTTGATGCAGGATGCCGCTGTAGAATTTGAAAAAGCTATTGCTGATGTAAAGTTCAACGATCCTAAAATCAAGCTGTTTTCAAATGTAACAGGAAAGGAATGTGTTTCTGGAGAGGAAGCAAAAAAATCTGCGGTTCTTCATCTTACAAACCCAGTTCTTTGGACAGACGAAGAAGACTGCCTTGCTTCTGTTATGAAAGCTGACGGTTTTGATAAGTGGGCTGCTCTTGAAGTTGGACCTGGAAAAGTTCTTTCTGGACTTTGGGGAAATACTGACTACAACGCTTCAATTTCAGTTTTGCCAGTTAACACAGCTGAATCTGTAAATAATCTGTAATTACTATAGGGGATAATATGCTTCTAAAAAACAAAAAGGCTTTGGTTACTGGTTCTTCACGCGGAATCGGGCGTAAAATTGTTGAAGTTTTTCTTGCAAATGGATGCGAAGTCTGGGGAATGTGCACAAAAGAATCCGCAGGAAAAGCCGAGCTTGAAAAACTTGCCGCGGAAAATGGAACTGCTTTCCATGAATTTTATGCAGATGCGGGAAATGCTGAAGTTCTTACATCAGCGGTAAAAAATGCGCTTGGTGAATCAGGCGGTTTTGATGTTCTTGTAAATAACGCAGGAATTACACGCGACACTTTGAGCTTTAGAATGAAAAAGGAAGACTGGGATTCAGTTCTTGCTGTAAACCTTACTTCGGCTTTTCTTGTTTGCCAGATTGTTTCAAATGATATGATTCACAAAAAATCAGGCTCTATAATCAACATGGCTTCAATTGTTGGAATTCATGGCGGAGCTGGGCAGGTGAATTATTCTGCAAGCAAAGGCGGACTCATTGCGTTTTCAAAATCGCTTGCAAAGGAAGTTGGAAGCCGCGGCGTTCGTGTAAACTGCATTGCTCCTGGATTTATTGAAACAGACATGACAAATGCTGTAAAAGAAGAAATTCGCAAGGCATGGGTTGAAGGAATTCCTTTAAAGAGAGCTGGAAAACCTGAAGATGTTGCAAATGCGGCGTTGTTCCTTGCTTCTGATTTGAGCCTTTATGTAACAGCTCAGGTTATTGGTGTTGACGGTGGAATGGGAGCTTAAAGCTTTCATTTATAAAATTATCTATATACTACTATTTTTTATGGAGAAAATTATGCGCAAAGTTGTTGTAACAGGACTTGGATGTGTTTCGCCAATCGGAAACAGCGTTGAAGAGACTTGGGCTTCTATAAGAGCTGGAAAAAGCGGAATTGCAACTATAACACATTATGATGCTTCTGCTTTTAAAGTAAAGTACGCTGCTGAAGTAAAGAATTTTGAAGCTGACAAATACATGGATCCTCAGTCAGCACGCAAAATGGCAAGGTTTTCAAAATATGCTGTAGCCGCTGCGAAAATGGCTTTGGACGATTCAAATCTTACAGACAACAAGGAAGCCTTGGACAATGCCGCTGTTTACCTCGGTGTTGGAATTGGCGGACTTGAAATTACAGAATCAAGCATGAAAAGCTACTTTGACTCTGGATTTAAACGTATGCCTCCAATGACAATTCCTCAGCTTATTCCAAATGAAGCCGCTGCAAACATTAGCATAAAATTTGGACTTCACGGAGTTGCTCATACAATTGCAACTGCTTGCGCTTCTGGTTCAGATGCTCTTGGACAGGCTTTGGACAATATCCGCGCAGGAAGAAGCGACATTGTTCTTGCTGGCGGAGCTGAATCTACACAGAATGGATTTGCAAACTTGGGATTTACAGTTCTTCAGGCTTTGAGTTCAAAATGGGCAGACAATCCTTCAAAAGCTTGCCGCCCGTTTGACAAGCAACGCGATGGATTTGTTATGGGCGAAGGAGCTACAATTCTTGTTCTTGAAGAATACGAGCACGCAAAAGCCCGCGGTGCAAAAATTTATGCTGAATTTGCTGGCTATGGCGCAACTTGCGATGGCTACCATCTTACAGCTCCTAATCCAGACGGAATTATGGGTGCGCGCGCAATGACGTTGGCAATGAAAGACGCTGGTGTAAAACCAGAAGATGTTACATATTACAATGCGCATGGAACTTCAACTCACTTGAATGATTCTGGCGAAACTGCAATGCTCCACATGGCATTTGGTGAGGCTGCAAAGAAACTTCACATTTCTTCAACAAAGAGTATGCACGGACATTGTCTTGGCGATGCCGGCGCACTTGAAGCTATGATTTGTGTAAAGGCAATTCAAGAAGGCTATATTCCTCCGACAATCAACCTTGATGAAGTTGATGTTGAAGGCGGTTGCGACCTTGACTATACACCAAACAAAGGAATCGACATGAACATTGATGTTGCTATGAGCGGAAACTTTGGATTCGGCGGACACAACGGAATTGTTGTATTCAAAAAAGTCAGCGAGTAAAATTATGGAAAGATTTACTGATATAGAAAACCTTCTTCCGCACAGAAAACCATTTTTGTTTGTGGATTCAATTGAAAGCTACGATGAAAAAGGCTGTGTTTGCACAAGAAAATTTACAGATGAGGATTTTTTCTTTAAAGGACATTTTCCGCAGTATCCTGTAGTTCCTGGTGTAATTCTTATTGAAACTATGGCGCAGGGAGGAGGAGCTGCATTGAGCTTGCAGAAAACTTTCGCTGAAGGCAGTTTGTTTTTCCTTGCTACAGTTGACAAAGTAAAATTCCGCAATCAGGTTCGTCCGGGAGACACTGTAAGAATGGAAGTTACAAACTTGCGTGTAAGCCCAAAAATGGTAAAGCAGTCTGGCAAAGCTTTTGTAGGCGATGTTCTTTGCGCTGAAGCCGAATGGATGTGCCTTGTGGGTTCTGCAAATTAAACAGATTTATTTGACTTTGTTCTTTTAGCCGTTGTCTTTTTGGCAGCGGCTTTTTTTGTTTGCTGGGTATTTTTTGAAGGACGTCCGCCTTTTTTTCCATTTGCACGTGAAGCAGCGGCTTTTTTTTCGGACTTGATTTTTCCAAGAATTTTTCCGGCATTTGAAACAGATAGCGGAATTTCTTGTGTCTGCCAAAGCTTAAGATTTTTCTTTCCTTCATTTTTTAAAAAAGCGATTTGCTGGATTGAACTATATGCGGAATCCAAGCGGACTTTTATATTTGCGCAGAAAATTTTTTCCGTAGAGTCTTCAATCTGTTCTTCAAACTGATCTATGAGGCTCAAAATTTCGTTTGCGGCGGCGGCAGCTTCTTTTGCGAAAGTTTCAATGTCGATTTCTTTTGTGGAATTGCTTCTAAATTTTTTTAATGCTTCTATAATCAGTTTGTCGCTCGGCTTTAGTTCAACCGGATCGTCTTTGAATTCCGCGGCAAGAAGAAAAAGCGATATATTTGAGTCAAGCATATTCAAGTCGAATATCTGGGCTGAGTCTGGTTTTGCAGAAAGCTGAAGCTCTTCGATTTTTCGTTCTACGGATTTTTGAAGCTCGATGATTTCCTTTTTTTCTATAGTCATTCTACTGTTAGTATAGATTAGGTTTTTGTGAAAGTCTATTACCCGTTGAAAAACAAGGAAATTTTTGTTAAAATCAGAATATGAGTACAAGATGTTTTACAATGTTAAAGCCTGGTGTTTTGAATCGCAGGCTCGTAGGTGAAGTTGTTAGCCGCCTTGAAAAAAAAGGTCTTAAATTGATTGGGCTGAAACTTATGAACATAAGCCAGGATCTTGCTTCCCAGCATTATGCAGAGCACAAGGGAAAAGCTTTTTATGATCCGCTTCTTGATTACATAACAAGCGGTCCTGTTGTTGCAATGGTTTGGCAGGGCGATGACTGTGTTACTTTGGTTAGAAAAATTACTGGCGCAACAAATCCTGCAGAGGCGGCTCCGGGAACTATCCGTGGAGATTTCTGCTGCCATACTTCTCATAATATAATTCATGCTTCAGACAGCGACGAAAGCGCAGAAAGAGAAATCGCATTGTTTTTCAAGCAAGAAGAACTTGTTGACTGGGAAGATCAGGCTGGAATTTGGTACTAATCTTTTCTATAAAAATTATAAGGCATTGCATAGGCATTTTGTCGCATTGCAGTGCCTTTTTTGTTTTTATTTTGGGTTGATTTTTTTGCATTGAGGAATTGTTTTTTCTGTAGTAATATTGAGCTATCTGCAAATTAGGATGAAGAGTAAAATTCAGTCAGCTTTATCAGGGAATTTGATATGGAAATTTTTGAAGTCGGTATAATTGGAGCGGGTGCCTGGGGAACAGCTTTAGGAACGGCGATTGCACGTGGCGGACATAAAGTTCAGCTTTGGGCAATGGAAGAAGATGTTGTTGAGTCTATAAATAATCAGCATGAAAACAAAAGGTATCTTCCTGGATATGCGCTTGAAGCATCAATGACTGCAAGTTCTGACATAAAGGCTGTTGCTTCTGGAAAACAGTTTTTGATTATGGGAAGCCCTTCGCTTTATCTTGCTTCTACAATAAAAAAATTTACTGATGTTCCTAACATTGCAGATGGCTCTACGATAATCGGCGCACTGACAAAAGGCTTTGTTCCTTCTGAATCTGGAAATCCTGAATTTGTTTTGAATACAATGGAAGAAGCTCTTCCTGAATGCTACAAAAATGCGACTGTTTACATTGCGGGACCTAGCCACGCCGAGGAAGTTGCTCTTGGAAAAATAACCGGACTCATTGCGGCAAGTCAGCATCATAGAAATGCGGTTCGTATGCGGGATCTTTTGCGTGTAAAAGGAATCATGGCTTATGCTTCTTTTGATACAATTGGTGTTCAGGTTTGCGCGGCTGCTAAAAATGTAATTGCTGTTGTTTACGGCGCAATGGATGCTCTTGCTGAAAACAGCCCTATTTTTGGAGACAACACGGAAAGCCTTTTGATGGCGGCAGGACTTAATGAAATTCAAACGCTTGGTTTTGCAATGGGTGCAACTCATGCAGCTACGTTCACTTCAATCAGCGGAGTCGGAGACCTTGATGTAACTTGCAAATCAAAATACGGTCGCAACAGAAGATTTGGGCAGGACTTAATAAAGACAGGAATGCTGGATCAGTTTAAAAATCTTGATGACTTGATTGCGAATGTAAAGAAAGTCGGATATTTGCCGGAAGGCGCGATTGCCTGTAAATATGTGCATAAAATCATGGAGCAGAAAAATCTTAAGCTTCCTATTTGCAATGCCTTGTACAAAGTTCTTAATAAGGAAATAAATGCGGAAGAATGCCTTAAAGAACTTTTGCTTAACAGATAGCAATATTTCAAAAACGGAGTAAAAAATGCTTGAAAAAATAACAGGAACTTTCAGCGGAATAATCCGCACTTTGAGTGGAAAATCTTCAATTACAGAAAAAAACATAGAGGAAACCGTAGAGCAGATAAAAATGGCTCTTTTGGAAGCGGATGTAAATTTGAGAGTTGTCCGCCGGTTTGTAAACAGCACAATTGAAGAAGCAAAAGGTGAAAAAGTTTTAAAGGCTGTAGATCCGGGACAGCAGTTTGTAAAAATTATTTACGACAAGCTTGCGGCTATGCTCGGTGATAAAAAAACTGACCTTGCGTTAAAAGGACCTGACACTCAGTCTGTAATTCTTTTGCTTGGTCTTCAGGGCGCAGGAAAAACAACAGCGGCACATAAACTTGCGGCTCGGCTTAAAAAAGATGGAAGACGCCCTTTGCTTGTTGCCTGCGATTTGATTCGTCCGGCGGCGGTAGAGCAGCTTTGTGTTCTTGGTGAAAAAATCGGAGTTCCTGTTTACAAAGAAGATTCAAAGGATGCTGTAAAAATTGCTGAGCATTCGGTTGATTTTGCAAAGAAAAACGGACTTGATACAATAATTGTGGATACAGCAGGACGCCTTCAGATTGACGAAGACATGATGGCGGAACTTGTTTCTATAAAAAAGAAGCTTAACCCTGTAGAAACTGTTCTTGTCGCTGATTCAATGACTGGTCAGAACGCAGTTGACATTGCAAAGAGCTTTGATGAGCAGCTTGGACTGACTGGCGTTATTCTTACAAAATTTGATTCTGATGCACGTGGCGGTGCGGCTCTTTCGTTAAAGTCGATTACACAAAAACCGATTCTCTTTATCGGCACTGGCGAAAAAACAGAAGACTTTGAGCCTTTCCATCCAGATAGAATTGCAAGCAGAATTCTTGGAATGGGCGATGTTGTTTCGCTTGTTGAAAAAGCCCAGGAAACTGTAGATCAGGAAGCTGCTCTTAAAATGCAGAAAAAAATGCAGCGCAATGAATTTACGTTGCAGGATATGCTTGAGCAGCTTGAGCAAGTTGAAAAAATGGGAAGCATAAAATCGCTTCTTGACATGATGCCTGGACTTTCCGGACAAATTAGCGAAGAGCAAATCAACAAGGCTGGAATGAAGCATCAGAAAGCTATTATTCAAAGCATGACATATAAAGAGAGAATGAACCATTTAATTATTGGTCCTACACGCCGCAAAAGAATTGCAAAGGGAAGCGGAACAAGTGTTCAGGAAGTTAACAAGCTTATAAAGCAGTTCGAAAAAACAAAGCTTACAATGAAAAAACTTGCACGTAACCGCGGTGCGCAGGCAAAGCTTATGCAGCAAATGGGAGCTATGGGAATGGGCGGTTCTATGCCAAATCTTCCGAAAGGATTTAATATGCCAGGCGGATTTAAGTTCTAGTCCAGGACAATCAGAGATGCTGTTTTTCCATCGGGAGTGTAGCATTTCTGAGGATTTCCTGAGTCTGGAAAAGAATTTATTCCAGTGTAAAAGGCGTATTCATATTTTCCAGGTGGAAGCGGAATTTCAAACTGATAAATTCCCGGTGCAACTTCGCTCATCTGATAAATCCAGCTGTCCCAGTTTGTAAAGTTTCCGCCCACACGGATTTTTTGCCCTGATTTTCCTTTGTAGACAAAGCGTATTTTTCCGCCGCTGATTTTTTCAGTTACCTGCGGAATTTCACGAGACGCATTAAAATGTGAAAGCACAAGATTTGTTTCTCTGTTGAAAACCGTTTCATTATTGAGCGGATCAACTGTCCAAAGTCCGTCTATAATCAGCCTGTAATTTATTTCAAGAACATTTTTTGGAACTTTCAAAATGTAAAAATAAATAGAGCCGGCTTCTTTGTATTCCATGTCGATGAATTTTTTTATTTTGAATGAATGAATTGTCTTGAATCCTTCAAAGTCGAATGCGATTCCAATGTGGCGTGCGTTGCTTTTTGATGTGAAAATTGCATAGTCGCCCTTGAGATATGGAGAGCCCGCATCTTGAATTGTGTTTACAAGTTCGGCGTAATCAAGCTCTTCGTCTGTGAGCATGACTTTTGATTCCGCAGAAAAAAGTTCCGCAGAAGATAAAAAAAGAAAAACTGAAAAAATAGCACAAAGTATTTTCTTCATATATGTATTTTCGGATTTTTTTATTTTAAAGTTGAATTCTATTTTTTTGTTGAAAGTTTGAGCTTTTGTCTTGATTTCAATTTCCTAAACTTGGCGGATTTGTGTGCCGATATTAGACTTGAAACCATGTCGCTTTGAGGAGTATAATTTTTAACCATGCCAGGACTAAAGCAGCTGCAGCAGTTTAATTCGGATATATTGAATCTCGGTGATGAAGTTAAAATCCGGGCTGCCCGCGGAGAAAAACCAGTAACAGTAAAAATCCCCAAAGATGTCGCAGATATAGATGATTCTGAAGATTTTATAAATGGACTTCCAGCTCTTTCAGAAGAAGATCAGGCGCAAGCCGCCGCTGCCGCAGAAGAACGCAAACGTGAAGCAAATGATTTTTCAGACTTCATGGACAAGGATGATTCTGAATCCAGTTCTGAGCAAAAGCCTGTTTCAAGCGAAGATGAAGAAGTTCCTGATGTTTCAAATCTTTTGCCTTCCGCTGGCGACATGGATTTGTCCGATCTTGATTTGTCTGAATTTGAAGATGAAAAAGAGCCTGAGCCCGAACCAGAGCCAGAAGAAATTGGAATTGAAGACATGGATTTGGAGTCTCTTCTTGCATCCAGTCCAGAACCTAAAGAACAAGACGAGCCGCAGGTTTCCAATGCTGAAAAAAAATCCAAGGACAGTGAAGAAACTGTAAATCCTGATATTTTCAACACGGACTCTTTTGATGCTGATTCTGCTTCAAAAAATTCTATTCCAGCTTCAGAGCCGGACGGAACTGCTTTTGACGAGTCTCTTTTTGATATGCCTTCTGAGAATGATTCGAGCCAGGAAAATGTTTTGCCAGATCTTGACACAGATTCTCTTGCTGATTCTTTAAGTGGAATTGGCGAAATGGATTTTTCTTCCGCGGAAAATAAATCGGAAAACGCAGAAAAAACTTCGCCTGAAAATTCTGCAGATGAAAATTCATTTGACTTGGATTCTCTTAATCTTGACGGCTTGAACGGCGAAAATTCTTATGAGCCAAAATCAGAAACTTTTGATGCGCCACAAGAAAATATTTCAGAGCCTCCTACGGAAAATGCGGAAACTAAAGCCGACGATTTTTCTGATATTGATTTGCCGGATTTTGATATGCCGTCAGACAATTCAGATTCCTTGCCTGATTTTAATGAAGAAGTTTCTGTTCCGAATTTCAATCAGCCAAAAAATGAAGAAAAACAAACAGAGCAAAATGATTCCGCTCCAGCCGCAACTGACGGTGAGCTTTTTTCTCCAGAAATGGATGTTCCGGAAGATGAACCTGTTGAAACTTTTGACACAAGCGATATAAACGATCTTGACTTTTCAAATCAGGAAGACAGCGGATTTGAACTTGGCGGACTTGATTCTGACGGAGATGACGAATTCCATATTCCGGGATTTTCTGACATTGCGACTGCCGATCTTACCAAAAAACCTGATGTTGCGACTGCTGATTTTTCCAATGCCGCGGAAGCCAAAGAAACTGAAAAGCCAAAGAACACTTTTACGGATGCGGAATACAAAAGATTTCAGAAAAACCTTGCGACTTATCCGCTGAATGTAAGAATTGCGCTTGAAGATTTTGTTGTAAAAAATGAATTTACAGACGACGCGATTTTTTCAGTTCTTGAAAAAGTTTTAAGAAAAGCTCCCGCCCGGCAAGTTGCCTCTGAACTGGAGAAGCTTCTTGATATTTCACTTGATGTTCCGCGGGATTTTGAACGCCGTTCTGCCGCTGAATATGAAGCCTACAAAAAATCAATTGAGTATCAGCTGAAAAACAGAATAATTCCTAGCGCGATTTTTACAACTGCCGCTGCGATTCTTGTTTTCTGTATTTTTACGCTTACAAACAATTTTATTTATAAGCCGGCAAGAGCTAGCAGTCTTTACAAGCAAGGATATGCGCTTTTGCAGGACAATCAGTATCCGCAGTCTGAAAAAAAATTTAATCAGGCTTTAACATATAAACCTGTAAAAAAATGGTTTTTCCGTTTTGCCCAAGGCTACAGAAATCACAGGCAGTACGATCGTTCCAGAATGATGTACCGCGCAATTCTTCAGCGTTACGATCATGACAAAAAAGCCGGGCTTGAATGGGCGGACATGGAAACTTCAGACTTGTACAACTATGATGAAGGCGAGCGGATTTTAAAGCGCGAAGTTCTTGATTATCACATAAATGATTCAGACGCTTTGCTTGCTTTGGGCGACTTGTATCTTGAATGGGCTTCGGACAGAAATGCTGAAAAATTTCCTTTGGCAAAAGAGCAGTACGATTTGCTTACTCAGCTTTACGGAGTTAACGATCTTTATCTTTCGCGCCAGATGAGATATTTTATACGTACAGATAATTTGCGCCAAGTTCTTATGTACAAAAGTATTCTGATGGGTAAGAAAAATGTCATTTCTTCAAAGGACTTGATTGAACTCAGCGGATATATGCTCGACAAGCGTTATGGAAAACTTCGACCATCAGAAGAAAATTTAAGATTCTCTATAGAAGATGTCAGAAAACTTTTGGAAACTGCGTTGAAATCTGCACCGGAAAATTCTGTTGCGCTTTACAATATGGGCCGTTATTTTGTTGAAACTAAAAGCGGACGCAATGCGGCAAAACTTCTTGAGGCTTCTATAAATTCTTTTGAAAATCAGCCAAAGAGAAACCGCAAGGATACTTATAAGTATATAAACGCAGTCAGGCTGTTGGGCGAAGAAATGCGTAATCAGCGTGAATATCTTACTGCAGAAGAATTGTACGGAAAGGGAATTGAAATTTTTGAGCGTGAGCGGGATTCCAGCGGATTTGAAAGCGATGAAAATGTTGGAACCTTGTATTCTGACCTAGCGGATTTGGATTATTTTATTTCCGGGGACAATGCTGCTGCCTTAAAAAATTATCAGAACGCGGTGAACAACAAGCACGACACTTCTTCTGTTCGCTACAGAATTGGATATATTCAGTACCAAAATAGAAACTATCCTGCTGCTTTGGGTTCGTTTATAAAAAGTCAGGACACGAATGAAAACGACACTCATCTTTTACTTGCCCTTGCGAACACTTTGAATTTGAGCGGAGACAATTACATTGCGCGCGGATATTACGAAAGGCTTCTTTCTATTCTTGACGTTGAACGTGAAAAATACGGAGTTGTGCTTCCGCAGATTCGCGATGACCATGCTGATATTGTTGACACTTACATGAAGGCTTCTAACAATCTTGGAGTTACGCTTTCAAGGATTGCATCGGCAACAGGAAATAGTTCGTTGAATGCAAAATCGATTGTTTGTTTGCAGGAAAGTCTTAGAGCTTGGGACGCAATGACAAGAAATCAGACAACGATGATAAGGCTTGACGGTTCAAATCTTGCTGAGCAAAACATAAAATATATAACGCGCCCTGTTTCTGGATACGAGCCTGAAATCTATACTGAAATTCCGCGGCTTTTAAATGGAGAGGAAGGACTGGAGTAGTTATGATGGTTCTTTTCTCAAAAAAATACAGCGGAATAATTTCTCGCCAGAAAATAATTGGAATTTTAAAAGAGCTTTTCAGAAAGTCGATTCATCTGTGCAGTGCGTTTGTTCCATGTTTTCTTTGGATTGCATATAAGCCGACAATTGCTTGTCTTTTGGTGCTGGTTGTTTTTTATTCTGCTGCGGAAATTTTGCGCCTGAATGGAAAAGAAGTTTTTTTGATTTCTGCCGTAACCGAAGCCGCCGCTAGAAAACGCGATGAAAATAAATTTGTTCTAGGTCCTGTAACGCTGGTTTTGGGAATTATTTCAAGCGCAATTCTATGGGAAAAACTTCCTGCTGCAATTGGAATTTACGCTCTCGCCTTTGGAGACGGTCTTGCAAGTCTTGCTGGAAAACTTTTTGGAAGAGTTCAGATTCCATTTACAGAAGGAAAAACCGTTGCAGGAAGCCTTACTTGCTTTACCGCGATTTTTATTTCTTGCTACTTGGCTTGCTTTTTTATGCTTCAGGGGCAGGCGGATATAACAAGAGTTTCGCTCATAGTTGCAGGAGCCGGAATGCTTATTGAAATTCTTCCGCTAAAGGATTTTGACAATCTTTTTATTCCGGTTTTGCTCGGCGGATTAGCTCAATATTTGCTTTGTTAGTTCCAAGTATTTTCCAAATAGTGAACGGTCTTTAAGTAAAGAAAACATCCTGAAACATAAAGAATAATCGCAATGAAAAATTCAAGCCAGCAGTCTGTGTTGCATAAAAGTCCGTATCCTGCCGCAAGAACTACAACACCGAGCGCCTTTATGTAAATTTCTTTTATTCCTTTTGTGTAGGCTTCTGCCAGAACTGAAAAAATTGTTACTACAACAATAAAAACTCTTATGACCGCAAAAAATTTTCTAAAGCCCCAAAGAACTGTGCAAGTTGAAGTTGTTATTGTTGTGTCCATAGGGTAAAAAAATCCGAATGCGCAAGTCGAAGCAAGCAAAATAAAAATGTTCCGTTCCGCATTTTGAAGTTCTTCCGCGGAAGAAAAAACTGCCGCAAAGAAAAGGCTCATCGGAGCAAGAAATCTTCCGGCTGCTACAATACGTCCAATGTAAATTAAAAAAAGTGAATTTGTTTTCCAGAATCCAAAAAGCGGCAAAAGAATTCTCGCGCTTTCTGTAACGCAGCTGATTATGAATCCTGAGAAAAATAAAATTTCAAGCGAAGGCGTTTTTTCAAAACCTTTGAAGATTGCAATTGAAAGTGCTGGAGCTGAAAGGCTGAATGCAATTATTGCCGCCAGCGATGAATTAAAATTGTACGGGCATAATCCGCCTTTTGGAATAAGAACAAACGGCCGCATCGGATTTATTGGTGGAACTATTGATTTTGCCGCCGCCGCAATGCAAAGAACTGTAATATTGAACAAAAAAATTATCACGCTGAATATAAATAGAAAAAGAAAAATTCTATTCTTGTTTTTTAAAGTCATGTCTAAAGAATACTCCAGCGGTTTCTTTTTATCAAGGGAACTTGTTTTGCTTTTCCGCGGAATTCTTTTCTAAAGATTTATTTTTGCTTGCCGAAAATTTACTTGTGGGAACTTTCAGCATTTTTTTTGTTGAAGTTTTTTCCGGGAGGAATAAAATGAAAAAGATTTTAGTTTGCGCATTTTCTGTTTTTTTTGTTGTGTGCACTTCATTTGCAGGAGACGCCGCTTCTTTTGACGATATAGGTTTTTCTGAAGACGGAAAATATTATCTTTTTGGTCAGTACGGAAAAACAGATAAAACTTACGAGCCTTGGGCAGAAGTTTATACAGTTGATGTCGCCGCGAATGATTTTGTAAAAGGCGAAGTTTTTAAGTCAAGAGATTCTTCATTGGATATTTCAGGAAAAACGGCCTATGAAAATTTAAAGGCAAAATGCAACTGGAAAATTTCAAAATACAATGCAAAGCCAGCCGGAGTCGGAACACTTTTATATTTGCGCGAGTCAGAAACAAAATCTCCTACAGAAGAAATTGTATTCAAAGATTTTGAAGGAATATCTGATGCCTCTGGAATTCTTTATCACGTGCGCCTTGTTCCGTCTTTTAATGGAAACGGAAAAAATTGTCGGTCAAAGTTTTTTATCGAAGTTCTGAAAAAAGATTCTTCTGGAAATACAGTTTCTTCTTTTGCTGTCGGAACTCCTGATTTTGAGCGCAAGGGAATTACAGCATATCAAATAGAAAGAATTTTTGCAGACAAATCTGGAAAGAGCCTTGTGTTTGTTGTAAAGAAAACTCTCGAAGATGACACAGGAACTTCAATCAGATACATGGTTGAAACTTACCGCATAAAATAATTTTCCTTAAATTATATAGTCCGAATGTCGAGTTTTGATAAGAACAGTAATTTAAGTGTCATTGCCGTGCTTGACACGGCAATCTTGCAAAAAAA
>NZ_DBKJ01000131.1:0-3971 GCF_002297325.1 Treponema sp. UBA753
TCCCGTGTCGTAGCACGGGAATGACACTTAAATTACTGTTCTTATCAAAACTCGAATTTCAGGCTATGTAAAAAAAATGCAAGGTTAACACACAAGCTCAAGTCCGTCGTAGGCAGGTCCTATATAAAATCCGTTTTCTGCGTTTTTTTTCAGCAGAGGAAACTTCCACAAAATGCTTTTTACATAATCTTCTATTTGAACGTGGCTCATGTTATGCGTTATGTGAGTCAGATAAACGTTTCGCGGATTCATTTTTTGCGCCGCTTCAAGTGCCTGTTCAAACGAAAAATGCGTCGAATGAGGTTCCAGCCGCAATCCGTCGATTACAATATGCTCAAGAATTCCTGATGCTTCTTTTACAAGTTCAATTGAATTTTCCGGCACAAAACTGCAATCAGTAAGATAGGCGATGCTGTGTTTTTTTCCGTCCTTCCCTTCCTCGCTGAACAAAAGTCCCATGTCATCTAAATGCCCGTGCTTGAGCATTACAGGTAGAATTTCAATTCCGTTTATAAAAAGAGGATTTTTTTCGCTGACATTTTCCGCGCTCATAATTTGAATTTTTGGTTTTCCGCCGCCTTCTTTCATCGGAGTAAAAATGTAGTCGAATCTGTGCCGAATGTCATGCTCCGCGTAAGTTGTTGTGTAAATTTTTAGACCTTCGCCTTCAGTTTCCTTGTTGTCAGGATGCGCCGGATCAAGAGCCTTTGTGTGACTAAAAACGCGCAAGTCGTCAATTCCATGAAGATGATCCGCATGGCTGTGAGTTATAAAAACCGCGTCAACTTTGGTAATTTTATATTTCAACGCCTGAATTCTAAATTCCGGCCCGACATCCACAAGAATATTTGCAGGACTTTCAAGAAACGCGCTGCATCTTAACCGGTTGTCCCTCAAATCGCTTGAACGGCACACATTGCAGCCGCATCCAATCACAGGAATTCCGTGGCTTGTTCCGGTGCCAGTAAGAATCATTTTCATAAGCATATCATACTTCTTTGAATAAATTTTTGAAATAGCCGCATAAAGTAAAAAAAACAGAGGCTCCGGCGCTGAATAAAATTCACAACCGAAGCCTCTCAATCTGCGCAAGAGAAATTGACAGTAAAAGGAGACTAAGAACTGACTAAAATGCCCTAAACAGCAAAAACACTCTCCATTGCAGATTTAAGATGTTTTTTGGCGCGGAGTTCAGCCTGGCGCACTGCCTCTTGGCTCAATCCTACAATCCTACCGACTTCACGCAAACTTTTTGAATGCAAGTCATAGTCAAAATTGTAACGATGCCGCAAAACACTCTTTTCTATTCCTGTTAAAGAATCCATAAAAAAATTAACGCAGCTTTTGGAATCCTCTCTAACCGCAAGCTCTTCTGGAGAAAACCCAGTGTCCGGGATAATCTCGCCTAACGAAACTGATTTTCCTTCATCAGCAACTTCAGTATCAAGAGACGCAACTGTATAAGAAGTGTCAAGAACATCTTTTAGGCGTTCTTCTGAAATCCCTGCAAAAAGCGCAAGTTCCTTAACAGAGGCTTCTCTTCCGTTCTGCTGAAAGAAAATATTCTGAAATTTCTGGATGCGGCGCAAAAGAGTTTCCCTGTGCACCGGAATCAAAATTGGAGAACTATTGGCACTGATGAATCTCATAATGTGCTGCACAATCCATCTGTAGGCATAAGTTGAAAATCTTGTTCCAAACGCTGGATCAAATCTTTGGGCAGCAGTCATAAGTCCAAGGTTTCCTTCTTGAATCAAATCCATAATGCTAAATGCGCCTTTTTTGAATTTTCCTGCAACGCTCACAACAAGCCTAAGATTTGAATTAACAAGCAGATTGAATGCTTCTTTGTCTCCAGACTTGATTCGTTTTGCAAGCGCAATTTCTTCTTCGGCGGAAAGCAGAGGATATTTCTTCAATGAATTCAGATATCCATGGGCAACATCAATTTCCATAACAAAACTCCATAACTTTTTTAATCTCATAATACACTGGCATACATTGTGCCAAGTAAAGAAAAGTATAGATAAAAACCGACATTTTTCTTGAAACTAATGCGTATTTTCTTGCAATTCAAGGAAATAAAATCTTAAAAAAAATTTCAATTCAAAAGAATAAAATTCAAAGAAAAAACAAAATTACAAAAAAGTAGACAGATGAGCAAAAAATTATCTGTATAAATTTATATACAGTGTAAAATTGTAGACAGAAATATATGTCATCTTCGAACTTGATTCGAAGAACTTTTATAAATTTACATGAGGTGGAAATGTCAAGTAATAAGAAATCAAATTCCTATTAAAACAAACAAAATGTTCCTATTGCAACGGGAATGCTTATTTTGTTCAAACAGGAACAGCCTTCCTATTAGAACAGGAATCACGTTCCGCTTAGAACAGGAAGCGGTTTCAGCTTAAAACATTAATTGACCATATAAAATCAATTCATTAAACTGTAAAATTATGACACCTATTCTTATAAAAGATTTGCTTTCTACAAAACCGGAAAGTCAAAAAGTTACAGTTTGCGGCTGGATTCGTTCTGTACGCGACTCAAAAAATCTTGTTTTCATTCAGGTAAATGACGGTAGCTGTTTCGCTAATATTCAGCTTACTTTTGACAGAAATTCGCCTTCTCCAAATGCAAATGTAAATAATATAGAAGAAGAATTAAAAAAACTGAACACAGGTGCATCTATACGTGCAGAGGGAATTTTAATTGCTTCCCCTGCAAGCGGTCAGGCTGTGGAAGTTACTCTTGAATCGCTGAAAATGCTGGGCGCGTGCAATCCAGAAGAATATCCTCTGCAGAAAAACAGAATGTCTATGGAATATCTTCGCACAAACGCACATCTTCGTGCCAGAACAAATACTTTTGGCGCAGTTTACAGAGTGAGAAACCAAATGGCTTTTGCCGTTCATTCGTTTTTTCAGGAACGCGGATTCCAATACATCAACGCCCCGGAAATCACTTGCTCTGACTGTGAAGGCGCAGGCGAAATGTTTCAGGTTACAACGCTTTCAATGGAAAAAATCGTTGAGCTTGGCGTAAAAGCAGGAGCTGGCGGAATGAAAATTGAGGACGCCCACAAAATTGTTGACTATTCAAAAGACTTTTTCGGCAAAAAAGCATCTCTCACTGTTTCCGGTCAACTTGAAGCGGAAACGATGGCAACCGCATTAAGCCGCGTCTACACTTTTGGACCTACTTTCCGTGCAGAAAATTCAAACACTCCGCGCCACTTGGCTGAATTCTGGATGATTGAGCCGGAAATGGCGTTCTTTGACCTTGATGACGACATGGACATTCAGGAAGATTTCGTAAAATATCTTTTAAATTGGGCTTTAACAAAATGCCGTTCAGACTTGGAATTCTTTGACAAACGAATTCAACCTGGACTTATTGAAAGCCTTGAAAAAGTCGCAAAGGCAAAATTCGTTCGCATTTCCTACACAGACGCAATTGCAAAACTTGAAGAAGCTGAAAAGAACGGAGCAAAATTTGAATTCAAGCCGTACTGGGGCTGCGATATTGCAACTGAGCACGAGCGTTATCTTACAGAAAAGATTTTTGGTTGCCCGGTAATGGTTTTTAACTATCCAAAAGAAATAAAATCCTTCTATATGAAACAGAATGATGACGGAAAAACTGTAAAAGCAGTAGATGTTCTTGTTCCTGGAATCGGTGAATTAATCGGCGGCTCTGAGCGCGAAGAAAATTACGAAAAACTTTTAAAAGCGTGCGAGGAACGCAAGATGGATATGTCAAACTATCAGTGGTATCTTGATTTGCGTAGATTCGGCACAGTTCCTCATTCCGGATTCGGACTGGGATTTGAGCGACTTATCCGTTACGTTACAGGAATGGAAAATATCCGCGACGTAATTCCTTATCCACGAGCACCAAAACTCGCTGATTTCTAAAAAAATTTAGGGGATGTCTAATAATTTCTAAATAATTGCAATATATGC
>NZ_DBKJ01000131.1:4047-18774 GCF_002297325.1 Treponema sp. UBA753
AATGACAAAAAAGATACTTTTGAGACATCCCCACAATAAAGCCATACTGCGCATTCTGTTCAGTATGGCAAATTTGTTTTCTAATTTGCAAAATTCAGCAAGCAGGCTTATAATATCAGCTAGGAAAGAATCAATGGCAGAACAGACAGACTTTGATATGTACGGCAGAAAAATATTCTTCTTAAATCCTGCTTATGCAATAAAAAAAGACATAATAAGCAGCCTGAGGAAAAAAGAATACGAAGTCTACATTATCGAAAACTACCGCGATGCAAAAAATCTTCTGCGGAAAAATCCCGGCTCTGTTCTGTTTATAAATATTGACGCGCAACTTTCAATAGGCGCCTGGTTCAATTTTCTGCGAAGTTTCGACAAAGAAGAAAGCCTCAAGACAATTCAGGCGACAGTCATTTCCGAAAAAATAAAGCAAAACGAAATTGAGCTGTTCTCAAAATTTTCGGATTCAGAAAACAGCGTAATTGATTTTTCAGATGGAATAGAAAAAGTTTCCGAGCACATACAGAATATTCTTGCCAAAACAAACGCAAAAGGAAGACGGCAGTATATCCGGGCAAATTTAATGCACGACAAGGACGCGTCTTTATTTTGGAACCACGGAAGCAAAATGCACCAGCTCAAACTTTTTGATTTAAGTTCTGTGGGAATGGCTGTAAAAATTCCTGCCGGGCTTGAAAGCCTTATAATTGCAAAAAACTACATACTTCAAGATGTAACGCTCAGGCTGGGAACAAAGCAGGTTGTAACAGAAGCAGTTGTTTTCGCAGTAAAAAAAACGGAGCAAGGAACAATCTGGGTTCTTCTCCTCGCGCCGCAAACACCTACTGCTGTAAAGGACGAAATCCGTCAGTATGTTTTTAAAACAATTGAAGACAAGATGATAGTTTCAATAAACGAAGAACGCAAAGACGACACTGACTATGCGCAGCTGGACTACTACAACTTTGCGGCAAAGACAAAAACAAAATCCAAGCCTTCAACTTTTTCAAGCCAGCCCGGACATAACTTTTCATGACTTTAGGCAAAAAACAGCTAAAAAAAATTTCACTATTCAGCATTGTGCAGTCGCTTTATTTAAGTTCAAGCTTGTTTTTTTCAAATGACTTGATTTCTTCAGCTTCTGCCTGCGCATTTGGATTTTTGCTTTCAGTTGTTCCAATCAGCATGATTATTTGCGTTGTGCTTCTTAGAGTTCTGCACGCTTCCCCGGAAACTGTTTCTGCACTTATTTCTTCAAGTCCGTTTTCAAGCCAGATTATAAGCATAGAAGATTCGCTTCCGAAATCGCTTAAGCTTGTTACAAATTTTGAAGTTGTAATTATTGCGGCTGTTGTGTGGATGTCAAGAAGATTTTTCAGTTCTGTGATTGTTGGGCTGAAAAGAATTTTTGGAAAAGATGCAAAATCGCGTCCTGTAAAAAATATGTTTCTTGTTTTTACTGGAGAAGCTCTTTTTGTAATTTTATTTTCACTGATAATTTTCATAACAATCAGCTTAAAGACAATCGTGCTCGTTCCAAGGTTCTACGGAATTCTTGAGCCTCTGAATCACATTGCCGATTTGATTTCCAAGACAGCCGCTGGTTTTGTTCCGTTTATAATTTTATTTGCCGCAACTGCATTCACATATAAATTCGGAAGCAGAACAAATCCGTCCTGGGGAATAAGCATTTTGTCTTCAGCAGGAACTTGCGCTTCGTTCTGGATTCTTACAAAAGTCTTTCACCTGTTTGTGAACATAAACCGTTACAACATGGTCTACGGAGTTTTAAGCAACATTATTGTAATTCTCATGGGCGTGTTTTTTTTCTTTATAATTTTTTTCTTTTTTGCGCAGTGGCTTTATGTCTATCAGTTTTTTGAAACGTTGCTTTTGTGCGAGCTTTATCTTCTTCCTGAAAAACAAGACGGAAAATTCTTTTCAAACATAAAGCGGTTTCTTTTTATAAATCCGTATTTTCTTCTTAAGAAAAATTCCCACGCATTAAATTTTGACGACGGAAATTTTGTATACAGAAAAAATTCAAAAAGCGAATTCTGTTTTTACATTGCAAGCGGAAGCATTTTGCTTATCCACAAAAATGAAGGGCAGGTTTTAAATCAAGGCGCGTTTTTTGGCGAGGGAGAATGTCTTTTAAAGAAGCACCGGCAGGAAGACGCAGTTTCAATTGGAAAATCAAAAGTCATAAAAATCCCTTATTCCGTATTCCAAAAGCTCATAGAAAAAAATCCAAAAATCGGAGTAAAGGCTCTTTCTCAAATAAGAAAATACTCCAAGAGAACTTTTTCAGTCCAAGAATAAAATTCCTTTTAACTTGGCTAAAACATGGATATGAGATATAATTGTATTTCATGGAACGTTTAAAAATTGTTGTTTTAGATTTTGGAAGCCAGTATGCCCACCTTATTGCAAAAAGATTCCGCATGATGGGTTATTATTCAGAAATCGCCTTGCCTTCCGCCGGGCTTGAAACATTCAAAAATGCAAAAGGAATTGTGCTTAGCGGAGGTCCGTCCAGTATCTATGATAAAAATGCTCCTGAATTCAATTCTGAAATTCTTAAGCTTGATATTCCAATCCTTGGTCTTTGCTACGGACATTATGTAGTTCAAACCGGCTACAATGGAAAAGCTCAAAAAGCTTTAGTTGGAGAATTCGGATTTGCAACTTTAGAACTTAATCAAAATATAAAATGCCCGCTGTTTGAAGAAATTGAAAGTCCTCAGCAAGTTTGGATGAGCCATCAGGATGCTGTTGTAAAGCCAGGAGACGACTTTGAAACTGTCGGTTCAACAAAAGACTGCGAATTCGCCGCGCTTCAGAATCTTGAAAAAAAACGTTTCAGTCTTCAGTTCCACTGCGAAGTAAAGGACACACCTTGCGGAAATAAAATTCTTGAAAACTTTGCGAAGTTCTGCGGAATGGAAAAAAACTGGGATCAGGACACAGTTCTAAATCACATAATCGATTCCATAAAAAATCAGGCAAATGGCAAAAATGTTCTTCTCTTTTTAAGCGGCGGAGTTGATTCCACTGTTGCGTTCGCGCTTTTAAACAAGGCGTTGGGGCAGGAAAGAGTTTTGGGACTTCACATTGACAATGGCTTTATGCGCAAGAATGAAAGCAAGAAAGTTGAAGAGGCATACAAAAGCCATGGATTTTCAAATTTCATTGTTGAAGACGCAAGCAAAAGTTTTTTAAAGGCTGTAGAAAATCTTACCGACCCGCAGAAAAAACGAATGGCTATTGGCGAAAATTTTATTACAGTGCGCAATGAAGTTGTGGCAAAGCAAAAGCTTGATGAAGACAAATGGCTTTTGGCGCAGGGAACTTTGTATCCGGACATCATTGAAAGCGGCGGAACAAAAAATTCAAATGTTATAAAAACTCATCATAACCGCGTAGACGGAATACAAAAGCTAATTGAAAAAGGCTTGATTATTGAGCCTTTAAAAGATTTATATAAAGATGAAGTTCGCGCAATTGGAAAAAAACTCGGGCTTGAAGACGAGCTTGTAATGCGCCATCCTTTCCCCGGACCTGGACTGAGCATCAATGTGCTTTGTTCCAACGGAACAATGGCGGACAATGACAAAGAAGAATTTAAAAAAGCGCAGGAAGAATTTTCAAAGGTTCAGCTTGAAATGTTCTGCGCAAAATGTTCTGCAAGTCTTGAAAAATATATTCTGCCTGTAAAATCCGTAGGCGTTCAGGGAGACTTCCGCACTTACAGATTTCCGTCTGTAATCAGCTTTGCAAAAACGGAAAATGGCTTTTATCATCTTCCAAAAAAATGGGAAAAACTTGAAGCAGCCTCAAGTCAGATTACAAACAGCGCGTCATTTATAAACAGAACGATAATCCGCTTGTGGCAAAATCCTTTTGTAAAAGACGAAGACTTAAAGCTTCAGGAAGGTTACTGCACAAAAAACAAATTGGATCAGACACGTGATGCTGACGACATAGTTCTTACCGCTCTTCATAAAAGCGGCTGGTACAATAAAATTTTCCAGCATCTTACAATCAATTTGCCTTACGCTTCGTCAAAGGAAAGATGCAGTTTTGTGTTGCGCCCGCTTTGCTCAGAAGATGTAATGACGGCAAGATTCGCGCAGCTTCCGCAGGATCTTCTTATGGAGATTGTGCAGGAAATTTCAAAGCTGTCTTATGTTGATGCAATATTTTTTGATCTCACAAACAAGCCGCCTGCAACATTCGGCTGGGAATAAACTTTCAATGCTGTTAAAGACTTACAAAAGTTTTTTTCAACACTTTCAATTAAAAAATGTAAAGGAATTTTATGCTTGAACTTTCTGAATATAAAACTATCTTGGACACAATTCCGGCTGCGGTTATTATTGCAGCTCCAGTAAAGCAGGACGAAAAAATAACGGACTTCTCAATTGTCTACGTGAATGAATGTTTCAGAAGCCTTACAAAAAATTTTATAAAGGAAGACGTTCTGTTTTCAAGTTTCAAAGAAAAAATCAGCCAAGACATAAGCTGGTTTGATATGGCGGTTGAAACTATAAAAACAAAAAAGACAATTGAAGAAACTTTTTACTCGCATAATTTTTCTATATGGATTCAGCTTGTTGCAAAATGTGTTCCGGGCGATTACGTTGCGGTTTCGCTGACAAATGTTTCTCAGGCAAAAGAATACGAGTCAGCACTGAGCGAGCAGAACAAAAAACTTGAAGAAGTAACAAATCAGCTAAAATCAAGCAGACTGAATTTGGATTCTCAGCTAAAGAATATTCAGCAGCTGAATGAACAGCTTTTATTTGCGGCATATCACGATTCCCTTACCGACCTTTACAACCGCGCATGGCTTTCTACAATGATGAAAGTTCAGATAAAAGAAGCAACTGAAAAAGATGAAAAGTTTGGAATTCTTTTGTTCGACATTGACAACATGAAAGACATCAATGACTCAAGAGGACATAATGCAGGCGATGAGCTTTTAAAGCAAGTTGCAACAATTCTCAAGCTCATGGAGTCAAAAACGGTTACCGCAACAAGATTCGGCGGAGATGAATTTGTGCTTTTGTACAAAAATATAAAAGACCGCGATGAAGCTATAGAAATTTCAAAGAAAGCCCTTCGTTTTTTAAATGCGGAAGGAATTGGAATTTCAGGCGGAATTGCAATCTTCCCGGACGACTCAAAAAAATCCGAAGACCTTTTAAAGTTCGCTGACATGGCAAAAATAGAAGCAAAGAAAAACGGTAAAAATAATGTCGCCTGCTTCCATTCGCTCATGCAGGAAAAATTCCTAAGCAAGCTAAATATAGAAACAAAAATGTCAAAGGCAATGGCAAGCAGAAATTTTCAACTTTATTATCAGCCGCAGTTTGACGCAAAGACAAAAGAACTTCGTGGATTTGAAGCGCTTCTTAGATGGTACGACAGCGACTTAGGCTGGATAAGTCCTGAACAGTTCATTCCGCTTGCTGAAGAAACTCATCTTGTTCTTCCGCTTGGAGACTGGGTTATGACAACCGCTCTTGCAACAATCAAAGAATGAGAAATGAAATTCAGCTTCAACGGAATAATGTCTGTGAATGTTTCTCCAGTTCAGTTTGTTCAAGAAGATTTTATTGAAAAGCTGTTTAAGAAAATTGAAAAATCAGGAATAGACAAAAAGCATCTTGAAATTAAAATTACAGAAGGCGTTCTTATTGACAACGTGGAAGACACAATATCCAAACTGAACAAAATAAGAGAGCAAGGCGTGGGACTTTCGCTCGATGACTTTGGAACAGGATATTCTTCATTAAGATACTTACAGCTTCTGCCTCTTACAACTTTAAAAATTGACAAGTCGTTTGTTTCGAATATTGCGGCAAAAGACGGATTTGAAGCGAACCTTACAGAAAGCATTATTTCTCTTGTTTCAAAAATGGGATTGAACACAATTGCTGAAGGTGTTGAAAATGAAGAGCAGTTGAAAATGATTCAGAAATTCAACTGCCGCACAATCCAAGGATTCCTGCTTGGAAAACCAATGCCAAAAGAGCAATGCGAAAAACTTCTTGTAGAAAACTTGAGCAAAATCAACAGCTAGAAGTTTTAAACCTTGCCACTTCCGCCGGGAATTCTATATTCAAGATATTTCACTCTGCCCTGTTCTATTGCCAGCTTGATTTGTTTTTCCCGCGGACTTAGCTTGCTCTGCCCTGACTTTACTTCTATAAAATAAATTTCTTCTATATCATTGCCTTCTGCGCTTCCAGGAAAAGCAACAAAATCAATAGGCTTTCCAACAAAACGCACATCGCCTGGATTGCACGGAAAACCTGGCAAAAACGGCGCAATCTGCTCACTGAACTGTCCGCCCAAAACTGAACGGCTTCTGTTCACGGCATCTTTTCTTTGCTTCTTAAATTCTGAAACCGTTTTTAACTTTTGCACAATCCGTCCCAAAACAAAGCCAATTAGCATCATGCAAATCATTGAAATGCAAAAAATAAATTTTCCGTTTAAAAGTTCATGCACTGTTGAAATTTCCATGATTCAATTTTATCATATCAGCATGAAAAGAAAAATCTTATTGATTTCAGTTTTGTTAATTTTTGCATCTTCACTTTTTGCACAGGAAAATACAGAAAGCGTTAAGTTTGAATTTAAATATCAGAAAGGCGACCGCTACAGAATTCTTTCAACAGTTGACGAAGACATTTTTGTAAATCACCGCAAAAGCCACCATTCAATAATCGTAAATAGAGTTTCCGCGGAAATTACAGACGTAACAAAAGACGGACAAGGAATCCACGACTGCATTTTTATGACAACGGAAGATTCCACAGGAACTTACACAGGCGCAAGATTTTCTTACGGAAAAGATTACAAAAGCATTTTTAAAAGAAGCAAAAACGGAACTTACACAATCGCAGACGAATATTTTATGCCGACTGTGCGCGATGTTCCGATTTTTCCAAACAAAGAAATTTTACCGGGAGAAAAATGGAGTGCAAAAGGACACGAAGCCCACGACTTAAGAAAAGGATTTGGAATTGAAAAACCGTACAAAGTTCCATTCAACGCCGAATACACTTACGAGGGACGCGATGAAAATTCCGGGCTTTATAAAATAAGAGTACGCTACACAATGTATATGGAAAATCCTCCGATACAAAATTATGAGCTTGATGACTATCCAGTTACAACTCGTGGATTCAGTGACGAGACAATTTTTTGGGACAACGAAAAGGGCGCAATTGACCACTACACCGAGTCTTTCAGAATTTCTATAGAAACTGCCGCAGGAAATATTTTTGAATTTAGAGGAACTGCCCATGCAGAAGTTACAGAATTTGCAAGGACAAATACAACAGAAAACATTTCTTCCGTGCAGAAAAAAATAAAAGAACTTGGACTTGAAAATGTTACCGTAAAGCCGGATGAAAAGGGACTTACAATCGCAATAGAAAACATTCAGTTTGAGCCGGACAGCGCAGTACTCTTGGAAAGCGAAAAACTTAAAATTCAGCAGATTGCAAAAATCCTTGAAAGCTGGCCTGACAACGACATTTTAGTTACGGGACACACAGCACTTGCAGGAACAGAAAAAATGCGGAAAATTCTAAGTGAAGAAAGAGCAAGCGCAGTGGCAGAATATTTAATTGGACTAAACGTGCGAGACAGATTCCATGTATTCACGCAAGGCTTTGGAGCAGAACGCCCAATCGCAACCAATAGAACAGAAGAAGGCAAATCAAGAAACCGCCGCGTTGAAATCACAATAATGGATAAATAATTCAGAGGAAATTTTTAAAGCGAAAGTCTGTTGACCAATATTTCTTTTCCAATTAGACTTATAGGAATTATGGACTTTGGCTTTATTCATCAAGTGATTCCTCTGTACGAAAAAGCTGCGATTCTGACTTTAAAAGCCGGGCTTGCAGGAGTTGTTCTTTCAATTGCGCTTGGACTTTTTTGTGCTGTAATCCGCTATTGGAAAATTCCTGTTGCAAAAGAAATTGTAAAAGCATACACAGAGCTTTCACGGAACACGCCATTGTTAATCCAATTGTTTTTTTTGTACTTTGCTTTTCCGAAAATGGGAATAAAACTTTCTTCTGAACAATGCGGAATAATAGGTTTGACTTTTTTAGGCGGAAGCTACATGGCAGAAACATTCAGAAGCTCGCTTGAAACAGTCGGAAGAATTCAGCTTGAATCAGGAAGATGCATCGGGCTTACAGAATTTCAAATTGCGAGATTTGTAATTCTTCCGCAGGCGTTTTCAGTTTCCATACCGGGAATTTGCGCAAACACAATGTTCCTTATAAAAGAAACTTCAATGTTCAGCGCAGTCGCACTTGCAGACCTTATGTACATTGCAAAAGATTTAATCGGTCTTTATTACAAAACAGAAGAAGCACTTTTCCTTTTGGTCGTTTCATATTTTATTTTGCTTTTGCCAATAACAATTTTAAGTTCATTTGCAGAAAGGAAGCTCCGCTATGCACAGTTCGGAAATGCTTGATTCAATTACAAATTCATTCAACGTAATTTTCATGGGTAAAAATTTTCTGCGTCTTTTGCAGGGACTTCTTGTTACAATTGAAATCGCGGCAGTTTCCGTAGTTTTTTCAATTATACTTGGATTTTTGCTCGGCGCGCTTATGACTGTAAAAATAAAGCCGCTCCAAATTATCTGCAAAATTTATCTTGAGTTCATGCGCATTATGCCTCAGCTCGTTTTACTTTTTTTGGCGTACTTCGGACTTACAAGAGCATTCGGAATTTCAATCAGCGGAGAAGCGGCATCTGTTCTAGTGTTCACGCTTTGGGGAACTGCGGAAATGGGAGACCTTGTGAGAGGCGCGCTTGAAAGCATTCCGCGTCATCAATACGAAAGCGCAAAATCAATCGGACTTAATGAAAAGCAGATTTACATTTACGTAATCATTCCACAGACTTTGAGACGGCTTATTCCGCTTGCAATGAATTTAATTACAAGAATGATAAAGACAACTTCTATTGTAGTTTTTGTCGGTGTAATCGAAGTTGTAAAAATTGGTCAGCAAATAATTGACGCAAACCGGCTTACAGTTCCCACAGCCGCAATAGCAGTTTACGCTGTTATTTTTTTCATGTACTTTATAGTTTGTTGGCCGCTTTCGATTCTTGCAGGAAAACTTGAAAAACGCCAAAAAGACAATTAAAACTTTGGAGAAAAAAATGAGCTTGCTAGAAATAAAAGACATAAAAAAAGAATTCCCAAAAGTCGGCGGAATTTTAAACGGAGTTTCACTTGAAGTTGAACGCGGAGAAGTCGTTGTAATTTTAGGACCTTCCGGATGCGGAAAAAGCACGCTTCTAAGATGCATAAACGGACTTGAAGAAATTCAGCAAGGTGAAATTCTTTTAGACGGCGAAATAATCAGCAACAGAAAAAAGAATATGCATTTAATCCGCCAAAAAATAGGAATGGTTTTTCAAAGCTACGATTTGTTTCCACATTTAACTGTTGAAAAAAATATTTTGCTTGGACCTTTAAAAGCGCAGGGAAGAAAAGCAGATGAAGTGAAAAAAGAAGCGGAGCTGTGGCTTGAAAGAGTCGGACTTCTTGAAAAAAAAGATTCGTATCCAAGAGAACTTTCCGGCGGTCAGAAACAGAGAGTCGCTATTGTCCGCGCGCTTTGCATGCACCCAGAAGTTCTTTTGTTCGATGAAGTTACAGCGGCTCTTGACCCTGAAATGGTGCGCGAAGTTCTGGACGTAATGGTAAACCTTGCAAAAGAAGGACGCACGATGGTAATTGTAACCCATCAGCTGGAATTTGCCCGTGCAGTTGCAGACAGAATTGTTTTCATTGACGAAGGAAAAATTGTAGAAATATCAAAGCCAGAACAGTTCTTTAACAATCCGAAAACTGAACGCGCCAGAAAATTCTTAAAAGCCTTTATGTTCGACAAAGTAAAAAATACTTGAAATTGCGCTTGACATTTTCCTATCAAATAAGTATGTTTATTCTATCTTAAACAAAAGAGGTAGAAGTATGAAAACAAAAAAAGGAATTATTCTTGCCGCCGGAATTGCAGCAGTTCTTAGTTTATTTTCAGCTTGCACAAAAGAAAATAAAACTTCCGCAAGAACTGTTGAGCAGATAAAGAAAAGCGGAGAAATAAAAATTGCAGTATTCAGCGACAAAAAGCCTTTTGGATACGTTGATGAATATGGCGAATATCAAGGCTACGATGTTTACTTTGGAAACCGCATTGCAAAAGACCTCGGCGTAAAAGTAAAATATGTTCCAGTTGAAGCCGCAAGCCGCGTTGAATTTCTTGTTACAGGAAAAGTTGACATTGTTCTTGCAAATTTCACTGTAACTCCAGAACGTGCGGAAAAAGTTGACTTTGCTCTTCCGTATATGAAAGTTGCTCTTGGAGTTGTTTCACCGGAATCAGCTCTTGTTACAAAGCCGGAAGACTTGATTGGAAAAAAACTTATAATCAGCAAAGGAACAACAGCTGAAACTTACTTTACAAAAAATTATCCAGAAGTTGAGCTTTTAAAATTCGATCAGTATGCAGAAGCCTATGCTGCGCTTCTTGATGGAAGAGGAGCTGGAATGTCAACAGACAACACAGAAGTTCTTGCCTGGGCTTTGGAAAATCCTGGATATAAAGTCGGAATAGAAAGCCTTGGAGAACTTGACACAATTGCCGCCGCAGTTCAAAAAGGAAATTCAAGTTTGCTTGAATGGCTCAACAATGAAATAGTAGAGCTTGGAAAAGAAAACTTCTTCCATGCCGACTATGAAGCAACTCTTCGTTCGACTTACGGAGCAGAATCTGACGCAGATGCTCTTGTAGTTGAAGGCGGAAAACTTTAAGATTTTTCGCAATGTATAAAAGTCAATTCATGCTTATTGTAATTTAAATGAATAACTTTACTGTCTGGAATTTCTTCAAACTTTGAAATCAAATTCCAGTCAGTTTTTCCTTGCATTTTTATTGTGCAGATCATCTTTTTAGTTTTTCCGCTTTCAATCCACATCTTTATCCATTCAAGAAGACGCTCAGGATAGCAAATCACATCGCTGAAAACCCAATCGAATTCTCCAAGCGATTCAGACTTCAATGTGAAAGCGTCATGCGCCAAAAATTCCACAAGCGGATTTTTCATTAAAGACGGAACAAGTTCGCTCCTGTCAACTGCAAAAACTTTTGCGCCTAAATTCACAAGAACATAAGTCCAGCCGCCGGGACACGCTCCAGCTTCAAAGCATCTTGAAGAAGCAGAAGGAAGTCCGCAGCCAAAAATGCTGTCTGCAACAGAAAGGCTTTCTTGAATTTTTAAATACGCCCGGCTCGGAGGATTTTCGTGATCTTCTATAAATGAAATTTTTCCTGCAGGAAGTGAACTGGAAGTTTTTGCAGAAGCAATCATCGTGCCTTTATCAAGCAAACAAAAAAGTCCAATTTCAGATGCAGGGAGTTTTACCGGAAAATTTTTGGGTTTGAAATTTATATACGGAAGTTTTTCCTGAATCAATGCGGCTCTTCTAAAACAAGTGGAACTGCATGAAGCCCAAGAACGCTGAATTTTTTTCAGTTCGCCGCTAGCTTCTCCAATTGAATCAAATTTCAAAATGAAAGGCTCAAGCATCGCGCTTCTGCAAAAATAAGGAACTTTAAAACTTCCGTCAGAATTTTTTATGTTGTAGTCAGGAATATAAAGAAGTTCTCCGTAAGCAACAGCATTTTCCATAGAAACAGAAAAACGTTCTTTTAGCTCGTCTCTTAGAATTCCATCCATTTCTGGAAAAGGAAGAAACGCCGCGCCTGAAATTTTTTCTATTGAAGTGCTCATTTTACAAATTCCGCTTCTGGAGAAATAATCATGTCAGCAAGATCAGGATTTTCCTCGGAACTTTCCTGAAGGCTGTTTATAAAAGAAGCCAATGCAGGAGAATCCGGAGAACGCAAAATTTTAAATCCAATTTCAGTTTCACTTTCGTCTTCTTTTTTCCATTTTGGAACACAGACAAATTCAAGCGGACGTGAAAAATCCTGCCGAGAAAAAGTTATAAAAACAGTATACTCATCTTCCGCATCTACAAAGACAGGATTTGGAAAATGCGCACTGAATCCAGACATACTTATATCTTCAAGAACTCCGGGCAAGGCGCAGATACGTTCACAATCAATGCGTCCAATTTCATTAAAACGCTCTTCCCCTCTGAGCTCCTTTTTCATATCAGTTCATAACCTCTTCGCTGAGTTTCATAATCATGTCGTAAATAGGTTTTCCGCCTGGAACCATAGGGAGCACCATTTCGTCAATGTCAACTTCAGCATCGATTACAGCCGGTTTTTTTGCATCAAAAGCTTCCTTGAAAACTTTTTCAAATTCCTTTGCATTGCTCGCCTTGTAACCTTTAATTCCGTAAGCATCGGCAAGCTTGCACCAGTCAGGTCCAAAGTCAAGAGTTGTCTGGCTGAATCTTTTTCCGTAGAAAAGACGCTGCCACATTCTTACATTTCCGAGCGCGTGATTGTTCACAACAATAATTACAATCGGAAGATTATAATGCTGAATTGTCGCAAGTTCGTTGCAGTTCATGCGGAATGAGCCATCGCCTGCAATATGAACAACACGGTTATTTTTGTCCGAAAACTGAACGCCCATTGCCGCTCCAGTTCCAAACCCCATTGTTCCAAGTCCGCCGGAAGTTATAAAAGTTCTAGGCTTTGTAAATGGATAAAACTGAGCAGCCCACATCTGATGCTGTCCAACTTCAGTTGTGATAAAAGTATTTTCACCTGCAATTTTGTTTATGCATTCGCAGATAAATTTTGGATTTATAGAATGCTCTGGCTTTTTGTCATAGCATTCAGGATATTCCTTTTTCCATGCTTGAATTTGCTCAATCCATTCTTTGCGTTCTTTTTTTTCAACAGAAGGAATAAGACGGCCAAGGATTTGCTTTAAATCTCCAACAAGAGATGTGTAAGCCGGAATATTTTTATTAATTTCCGCAGGGTCAATATCAATGTGAACAACTTTTGCGTTCTGTGCAAATTTAGAAGAATCCAAAATAACACGGTCGCTGAATCTTGAGCCAAGAGAAATCAAAAGATCGCATTCTGTAACGCCCATATTGCTTGCTTTTGTTCCGTGCATTCCAATCATCCAAGTGCATAACGGATGAGTTGCCGGGAATGAAGAGCGCGCCATAAGACTTTCACTTACAGGAATATTTGCTTTTTCTGCAAGCTCAAGAAGCTCTTTTTCTGCACCGCTTATTCCGATTCCGCCGCCAGCATAAATAAAAGGACGCTTTGAATTGTTTATCAGCTCTGCAACTTTTTTTATATTCTCTTCTGATGGAATATTTATTTCAGCAATTCTTTTTAAATTTGAATGATTTTCTATAAGAATGCCGTTTCGCTCATTTTCTTTTGAAAGCGGCTCAAATTCAACTTCCGCAGCAGTAACATCTTTTAAAATATCAATCAGAACAGGACCAGGACGACCGGTCTTTGCAATGAAAAAAGCTTCACGGATAGTTTTTGCCAAATCCTTTACATCGCGAACCATGAAGTTCTGCTTTGTAATAGGCATAGTTACGCCTGTAATGTCGATTTCCTGAAACGTATCTTTTCCCAAAAGATTGTTTGGAACATTGCAAGTAATTGCGATAATCGGACTTGAATCCATATACGCAGTTGCGATTCCAGTTACAAGGTTTGTAGCACCAGGACCGCTTGTTGCCATGCACACTCCGACTCTTCCTGTTGCACGGGCATATCCGTCTGCGGCGTGGGCAGCACCTTGTTCGTGCGCAGTTAATATGTGATTTATTCTGCCTGAATTCTTATAAAGAGCGTCATAAATGTTAAGAATGTTTCCGCCCGGATAACCAAAAACAGTATCAACTCCCTGCTCTATAAGACATTCTATAACAACTTGTGAACCTGTAATTTTCATTTCTTAATATTCCTTTCTGTTTTTTTTATTTACTGAAGAATTGCATTTTTATTTAGTCGCAGCCTGCGTCTGCTTACTGAGTTTATCTTTCGATAAACTCACACAACTATTTTTACTGTAGAATTGCTCCCTTATCGGCAGAACTTACCAATTTTGCGTAGCGCGCCAGATAGCCGGTTTTTACTTTTGGCTCTGGGGCAACCCATTTTGCCTTGCGTGCGGCAAGTTCCTCGTCGCTTACTTCAAGATGGATTTTGTAGTTGTTTATGTCCAAAGTAATTTTGTCGCCTTCCTGAACAAGCGCAATCGGACCGCCAACAGCCGCTTCAGGCGAACAGTGTCCAAGAGAAGCGCCACGTGTAGCACCGCTGAATCGTCCATCGGTGATAAGCGCAACCTGCTTGTCCAAGCCCTGGCCTGCAAGAGCCGCTGTAACCGCAAGCATCTCACGCATTCCAGGACCGCCTTTCGGACCTTCGTAACGGATTACAACAACATCGCCCGGCTTAATCTGGGACTTCTGGACAGCTTCCATTGCCTCACTTTCATCGTTGAACACGCGCGCAGGTCCTGTGTGGTGCATAAGCTCAGGAGCGCAGGCTGATCGTTTTACAACTGTTCCGTTCGGCGCAAGGTTTCCGAACAGAATCGCAATTCCGCCGTTGTCGCTGAACGGATTTTCAATCGGGCGAAGGATTTCAGGATTGCGGTTTTTTACGCCGGCAATATTTTCTGCGATTGTTTTTCCTGTGGCGGTAATCA
>NZ_DBKJ01000048.1:0-1136 GCF_002297325.1 Treponema sp. UBA753
TTGAAATAAAAAAGACCGCCACGCCAAAACTAGATGACGCAAAGAATTTTTTTATCACAGGCAGAATCAAGAATGTGGAGGTTGCGCCTCCGTGCATTGTCTGCTGCTGCGGAAAGCCGGTTTCTGTAGCAAAAGGCGTGATGGCGATTCCGGCGGAGTATGTGTAAACACTCCGATAATAATATATGAGCAAATTATATATTGTTAATTTTTCAAGGTCGGAGTATGCAATGCATATTCCTATGTTTAGGGTTCTTTGTCCGTCTTATGCTTCTGAGTATCTTGCAAGCTATGAAATTCAAGGCAAGGAAATTAAGGAAAATGACCACGTGCTTATTGGGTGTGCCGCGGACGAAAGAAAAGCTCTTGAAGCTCTTCTTATTCTAAGACAGAAAAAACTTCATATAACGCTGTATTCAGAAAGACCTCCAACCGCACTTTTTTTATGCATTGTCCGCAAGTTAGATAGCATTTCGCTTCTTTTCTGCCCGGAAAGCATGGAAGACATTGCCCACTGTGCAGAGTTTTACACAAAAGGAAAAAGATTTGTATCAAAGGCGGCCCAACGAAAAAATGAAACCAATCTTTTGGGAAGATTCGTCAACATGGAATCTCTAAGTGAAACAAACAGGCTGCTTGTTTTTGGAATTGCGGAAGGCTTGTCTTTAAAAGAAATGCAGTCGCTAACAGGACGCAAAGAAAGGTACATACAGACTTGCCTTCATAGGCTTAAAGAAAGATTCAATGTGCTTGAAAAGCGGGAGCTTTTTAGCGCGCTTTTAAAATGGCTTTCTCTGGACGTCCAAGAGTTTCAGGCAGGATAAACAACAGACGCTAAGAATTTTTCTTTTTGTTTCCAAGCCGGAACAAGCACCTTTGTGTTCTTCAAGGCTTTTTTATACAAAACAGGCAGAAGGCTTGAGAACACTTCCACTTTGTGAGTTCTGGACTTGGATTTTACAGTAAGAAGACAGCCGAGCTCTTTTTCTTCATTAAGAATCGGCTCGGCATCTTTTTCAAGTATTCCCAAAAGCATAATGTTTTCTTTTGATTCCATACATTATATATATGCTTTTTTTTACAAAAAATGACTGTTACAGAGTTAGTCTTCTGCGCCACGACACAGGAATCTCTGA
>NZ_DBKJ01000048.1:1200-4073 GCF_002297325.1 Treponema sp. UBA753
GTCAAGCCCGAAAATGACAGGACACGATGTCATTCCCGCACTTGATACGGGAATCATTACAGAAGATTCAGGCCTTTAGTCAGAAATTTTTTTTCCGCTAAGCTCGCCTGGAACAGAAATCGGATATTCGCCGGTAAAGCAGCCTTTGCAGAATCCGTACTGCTCTGGATTGCATTCACGGCAGGCATCCAGCATTCCTTCCGCGCTAATAAACGCCAAGCTGTCTGCTCCTATTTCCTTGCAGATTTCTTCTTCGTTGTGGATGCTTGAAATCAGCTCGCCTCTAGTCGGTGTGTTGATTCCGAAGTAACAAGGAAATTTTACAGGCGGACTTGAAATTCTAAAGTGAACTTCTTTTGCACCGGCGCGCCTTAAAATCTGTACAAGGCGGCGGCTTGTTGTTCCGCGCACAATTGAGTCATCAATTACAACAACTCTTTTTCCGTCCACAACAGACTTCACTGCATTGAGCTTTACAAAAACCATGTTCTCGCGCTCACGCTGTGTCGGCGCAATAAAAGTGCGTCCTATATATTTGTTTTTTATAATTCCGCTTGCATAAGGAATTCCGGCTTCTTTTGCATATCCTTGGGCGGCTCCAATTCCAGAGTCAGGAACTCCAATAACGACATCAGCAGGAACTCCGCTTTCACGTGCAAGGCAGGCACCCATTTTTTCGCGGGCTTCTGTAACAGGAATTCCGTCGATTATGCTGTCCGGGCGCGCAAAGTAAACGTATTCAAAAACGCAAGTCCGCTTGGAAGTACGCTCTCCAAATTCAAATGAAAGAACTCCGTCTTCGTTTATTATTACAATTTCTCCAGGCTGAATGTCGCGCACATAAGTTGCGTTCACAGAATCAATTGCGCAAGTTTCGCTTGCAAGAATCCAGCCGTTTTCAACTTTTCCAAGGCACAGCGGACGGATTCCATTTGGGTCTCTTGCACCGATAAGACATTTTTCTGTTGAAACAACAAGCGCAAAAGAGCCTTTTATCATCTGGATTGTATCAGTCAGCGCGCGCTCAAGTCCTTTTTTGTAAGACTTTGCAATGAGCTTTAAAATAACTTCCGTGTCGCTTGTTGAAGAAAATGTGCTTCCTGAATCTTCAAGCATTTCACGAAGTTGCTCATAGTTTACAAGCTGTCCGTTGTGGGCAACTGCGACTGCTCCAAGCTTTGACTTTAAAAGAAGCGGCTGGGCATTTTCCAAAGTCGCGCTTCCAGCTGTGGCATAACGGACGTGCCCGCAGGCAATGTTTCCTTTTAAAGCTTCAAGGTTTTCAGGCTTAAAAACTTCCGCAGTTGTTCCCATTGCCTTGTGAATGGAAATATCTTCGCCGTTGCTTACCGCAATTCCAACGCTGTCCTGGCCGCGGTGCTGCAACGCATAAAGCGCATAATAAGCCTGAGTTGCGGCGTTAAAGTCGCTGGCAGAATAAGCCACATATTCTTTTTTTTCTGGTTCGCCCTGCTTAGGTGGATTTAAATAAATTCCGACAACACCGCATTCATCGCGCAGCTTGTCTTCCTCTTCTTCAACAAGAAATTCACAGCACTTCATTTTTTTTCCATTAGATATTTATATAGATTATCGGGTCAAGCCCGATAATGACACAGTCTTGTCAACTGGCAATAACACAATTCTGTTAATTGATAACGGCATCAGAAATTACAGTTCGATTCCCAAGCCGCCGTTTGACTCTGCATCAGCAGTCATCTTTGCGCGGAATTCTACAAGCTTGTTTTTTATTTCAGGATATTTTATTCCAAGGATTTCGAGCGCAAGGTAAGCGGCGTTTTTTGCATTTCCAATTCCGACAGTCGCAACAGGAATTTGCGGAGGCATCTGCACAATAGAAAGGAGAGAATCCATTCCTGCAAGTCCGTTTGATTTTCCAGGATTAATGCATTCAAGAGGAACACCGACAACAGGAAGAACTGTGCGGCTGGCGATAACACCCGGAAGAGCCGCGCTAAGTCCTGCTCCTGCAATAATTACATCGCAGCCTTCTTTTTCTACAGATGCGATAGTTTTTACAAGCAAATCTCCGGCTCTATGAGCGGAAATAACGTAAGCTTTGTATTCAACGCCAAATTCTTTTAGAACATCGGCGGCTTTTTTCATTGTATCCAAATCAGACTTGGAACCTAAAAAGATAGCAACTTTCATACTGTAAAATATCACAATGAATAAAAGAAATCAACACAGCCCGCATTCTATTCGCCGGAATACGGAAGCAGAATTTCTGACATCCTGTTTATTTCCGCAGAAAGCAAAGTTGAAATCTGTTCATCCTGAATATAATTTACAAGTTCCTTTAAGCACAAAACAACTTTTAAGAGAAGCTTTATGCCGGTTTCGTTTTCATGCGTGGAAGGAACAAAGCCTGAATCTTTTCTTGAATTTTCCGCAGAAGCAAAAAGTCCTTTTTTTCCAGACAAGCGCGAAATTATATATTCAAGCTGAAGATTTGTTTTGCTTTCAAGGAAATTTTTTTTCTGTTGTTCAGGAAGATAACGGCACAACGCTTTTAGTTTTTTGAAAAGCTGCGTCTGGGAATTTTCTAATGATTTTTCATCGTTCTCTTTTTTTTCTTCTATATCATTTGCAGCGTTTTCATCGCTCAAAATTGAAGGCTCTATTTCTTTTTCTGCCTGTTCCGGCTCTACAGTTTTTTGAGGCTCATCGCTTTCCATAAAGAATTCTTGAGCCGCAAGGTCTTTTTCCTCTTTTGCAAAATCATCATCTTCAAAATCCAAGTTTTCGTCTTCAAACAAGTCTACAGAATTTTCTGTTGAACTATCAGCCTGTTCCGGCAAATCAAAAATATCATCTTCAGAAAAATCTTCATCTTCAATAAGTTCTTCCGG
>NZ_DBKJ01000048.1:4266-9106 GCF_002297325.1 Treponema sp. UBA753
GGAATTGAAGTTACAACAGGCTTTTCTTCTTTTAAATCAAAACTTTCTGTTTCAAAATCAGGTTCAAAAGAATTTTCTTTAGGCGCAGAAGATTTGTCGCCGGATGAAAATGGATTCTGCGCAAAAAAATCTTCTGCGCTAGTTTCATCTTCTTCAAGTCCGCCTGTTTCTTCATCCTGATATTCTTCTGGAACTAAATTGTCAAGGCTATGAGAATATTGCTCCTTGTCATTCTCTTCTAACTCAGCATCAAGTTTTCCGTTTGAAAAAACTTCTTCAACAGCGACTTCTTCATTTTGAAGATTTTCAAATTCAGGCTCCAGTTCATTTGCAGATTCTGGTTCAGTTTTTACTTCACTTGGAGCAGAAGGCTGCGTTTCAATTTCGCAAGAAGAAACTTCTTGAGCCTGTGTTTTTTCACCAAGTCCAATTTCAAAGTTTTCGTCAGCATCTCCAAATTCGTCTTCAATAGAAGAGCCTGCGTTTGCAAAAATATTTGTAGAGTCAAGAAGTCTTTTGTTTATTCGCTCAATGCCGTTTTTCCAGGCTTTGTTTTCAGAATCGAATTTTTCAATCTGCCTGTAAGTGGACATTGCCTGCGTAAGATTTCCTTGCGCTTCATAGTTTTTTGCAATGGAATGAAGAGCGTCTACATTTTCTGGATTTTGGGCAATATAGCGAAGATAAAATTCTTCCGCTTTTTTTAGCTCGCCTTTTTGTGAATACCGAATTCCGCCTTCACGGTAAAAATCAGAGTAACTAGGATTCAACATCTTTATCTTTTTAAAGCAGCCGGAAGCCTTGCGTTCCTCTCCAATGCAAATATAGTACTGGCCAAGCAAATTCAGCACATGAAGGTCATCTGGATTTTTTTCGTATGCGCACTGAATTTTTTTTCCTGCTTCTTCAATCCTGTCTGCGCTCAAAAGAATATGCGCATACTGGCAAAGCATAGACGAATCTTCAGGAGCAGCCGTTTCCATGCGGTCCATTATTTCAAGAGCGTCTTCGCTTCTTCCAGTTGACTCATAAGCAGATGCAAGTCCAGAAAGTGCCTTTAGAAATTCCGGGCGGATTTTTAAAGCCTCATTGTATTCAACTTCCGCATTGTCAAAGTCGCTTTGCTTTGTATAGACGTCTCCAAGTTTTGTGTGCATGGCGGCATCTTTTGGATTTAAATTCAAAGCGTGCCTTACAAGCTCTCCTGCATTGCGGGTCTTGTTCTTTTTCAAAAGCAAGTCGGCATAGTTTTCAATTGCTTCAAGCCAGCCCGGTTTTGTTTTTAATGCGGCTTCATACTCAGACTGGGCTTTTTCAAATTCGCCGAGAACGTCATAGCTTTTTGCAAGATTCAAATGAAGAATCGGATGGTTTAAATCAATTTTAAGTCCGCGTAAATAAGAAGATACAGCGTCCTTGTGCTGATTTTTCAGCGCGTAAATTGAACCTATATGGTTGAATGCAAGAACATCTTCTGGGTTTTCTTCGACAACTCTGTTAAAGCAATTAAGGGCATCGTCATATTTTCCCATTAGCTTAAATGTAAAGCCTAAGTTGTAAAAAGACTGAACATTTGATTCATCTGCAATAACTGCGCGCTCAAGAACTGAAATGGAATCATCGTATTTTTTAAGACGGCGGTAAATTCCTCCAAGCGAATTCAAAGCTTCAACATTTTTTGAATCAATGCGGATAATTTCATTAAAATAAGCAAGAGCTTTTTCATCATCGCCGCTTTTTACATAAAGATTTCCCAAGGAACTAAGAAGCTCAACATTCTGCGGATCGCTTTTTAAAAGTCCTTTGTAAATGCGGGCTGCCTGTTCAAAATCCCTGGAAAGAATCGCGGCGTTTGCCCTGTCCAAAATTCCATTGTTTCGCTTGCTCTCGTTATCCATAACTTTCTTCCTATTTTCTTGAAGGGCGGGCAAAAACTTCTTTGGAAAGTTCGCCCATAATCCTTGAGTCGTACTTTGAGTAAGAGGCTATTGCAAAGTAATAAATTTTTCCGTTCTTCAAGCCGTTTAATTTTATAGAAACAGAATTTCCTGCGTCAATAGGAGACTGACCTTCCAGGGCTTCTCTGCCTAAGTACTCACCCGGACGTTCTCCATAAAAAATATAGTATCCGCCAACGCTATCATCAACTGAATAAGGCCATGTTAAAACTACAGAGCCGTCCATAGGAACAGCAGTCAGTTTGAACGGAGCAAGCGGAGAAGGAATTTCTTTGTAGTTTATGCTTAGCTGTGTAACAGAAGGGGTGCGAGAGCCTTTTCCATCTGGATACAATTCCGCTGCAATTTGAAAGTAAAGTCCTGAAACATTTTCAATTTTTTCTCCAGGCTTTACAGGAATCCATTTAGGAAAATCCTCTGTCCAGTTGTAAAAGTTGTCTCCGCTGCGTATAAAAAATTCAACTCCAGTTTCTGACGGTTTGTCTACAATCGCATCAAGGCTTACAACAGTTGAACCTTGGCTTAAAAGAATTGGCTCTGTTTCAAATCTTCCGCCTGAAACTTTATAGTTGTCAATTCTAAGGTCTTCTGAAACTTCGCTTTTTGATGTGCGCTGAATTCTAAAATCGTCAATCAAGCCTGTGTACTGAGGGCAAATATCAATGTCGGCAGGAACTCCCATAATCGGAGAATAAACAGAACCGCCTGTTTCATGCCCGGAAGTTGTAACATATTTTAAATCTTCAAGCTTGCCGTTAATTCTGTATTCAAATGCGCCTGTATCTTGGTCAAAGTGAATCGCGTGGTGCATCCAAATTTCTGGAATTATAGTCGTGTAGCTTGAAAGAGTTATTTCGCCGCCGTTTTTTATGTAGCCGTTGAAAACATTTGTAAATGACCATTCAAGATGATTTCCAAAGAAACTTGCCGTTATCATCTGGTAGAGCGGATAGCCTGCGACAGTTCTTGAGGAGCGCCATGAAAAAACAATTTCTCCGTTTTCTGCAATTGAAGGCTTGAGCCAGAATTCAATTGTGATTGAGCCGCCCTGCCCTTGCTTTCCGAAAATTGTATCTTTTTTTCCGCGCAAACGCACTCCGCCAGTTCCACGAGAAAGCCCAGAATATTTTCCCATAAATGATTTTTCAGCGGGAACAAGAGAATTGCTTGTAACAGAATAATTTCCAGAAACGTCTTTTACTTCGTTGTTTTCAAAGTTGATAAGAAGGTCTGTGTCTTTATCTAAAGGCCTGCTGTTGGTTGCAAGAACCATCGCGTCATAGCCGAACTTTCCCTTTCCCTGAACAATTCCGTCCATCTTTGAAAGTGCTGTCCAGCCTTCTTTTCCGCCAAGCACAATGGATTTTTCCTGGGCAAAGGCAGTATTCAAAAGCGCGAAAAAAAATGCTATAATTGCAATCAAAATATTTTTATTCATAATATGAACGACCATAAAATAAATTCTACGCCAAAACTTTCACATAGAGAGATTCTTCATCAGACCGCGTTAAAGGCACCGTTAAAAAGCGGAGTTTATCTTTGGCGGAATGAAGAACAAACCGTAATCTATGTAGGCAAAGCAAAAAATTTAAAAAACAGGCTCACTTCGTATTTCAGCGGAAACAAGGACATAAAAACAAGACTGCTTATAAGCCGCGCCCGCTCTATTGAGTATATTACAACCGACAATGAATATGAAGCTTTTCTTCTTGAAAACAACCTCATAAAAAAATATTCACCGCGCTATAATATCAGCCTGAAGGACGGAAAATCTTATCCTGTAATAAAAGTTACAAAAGAAAAATTTCCGCGCCTTTTTAAAACAAGAAACATAACACACGACGGTTCAATTTATTTCGGACCGTTTCCAGACGCTTCCGCATTGGATTCATTTTTAGAAACGCTCTATGAAATCTATCCGCTGCGAAGATGCAAAAAGTTCCGCGAAAAAAATTTTCCGTGCATGTATTACCACATAGGAAGATGCAAAGCTCCATGCTGCAAAAAAACAAACGAATCCACCTATAATGAATTTATCGAAGAAATTTGCTCGTTACTTGAGGGCAAAGGCGAAGAAACTGTAAAAAAACTTCAACTCCAAATGAAGGAAGCTGCAAAGAACTTGAACTTTGAAAAAGCCGCAAGACTGCGCGATGGAATAAAAGCATTGGAAATTCTTCAGCACAGAAACATCGTTGAAAATTTTGAAGGCACAGACAAAGACTATATTGCTCCTTGGCGCGAAGGTGAGCTTGTTAGTTTTACAGTTCTAAAAATGCGAGGCGGAAAACTGCTTGGCAGGGACAACTACAGAACTGTAAGCCTAAATGAAGACTCTGAGCTTATCCCGGAATTCATGGCTTCATATTACAACGGAAAAGAACTTATTCCGCCGCAGATTTATATAATGCAAAGCGACGGAACAGAATTCATGAAAAGATGGATTTTTGAAACTTACGGAATCAAAACTGAAATAGTCGCGGTAAATGAAAATTCTCCAAGCGTCCACAAAGCCGCAATAGGAATGGCTCAGCAAAATGCAAAGGAAGACATAATCCGCAGAATGAGAGAGCGCGGAGACTTCCCGGCAATGGAAGAACTCAAAAAAGAACTTTCGCTTCCAAATCTTCCTGCAAGAATTGAAGGCTTTGACATTGCGCATATCGGCGGAAAATTTCCAGTCGCCAGCTTAATCAGTTTTTACAACGGAAATCCGGACAAGAAAAACTACAGATATTTCAGGCTGAAAACAACGGACGGAATAATAGACGATTTTGCTTCAATGAAAGAAGCGGTTTCAAGAAGATACACAAGGCTTGTAAACGAAAAAAAAGAATTGCCTGATTTGATTTTAATTGACGGCGGAATAGGACAAGTAAATG
>NZ_DBKJ01000138.1:0-6192 GCF_002297325.1 Treponema sp. UBA753
ACGGAGCATAAGAAATACAAAAGCGTTTTTCATATTCTTTTTCTATTTTGTTCATATTGCAAAATGCGGTTTTGTAGTCTTCACCGATTGGGAAGCAAAGATACTCGCCATCACGACAAATACAAAAATATTTTCTTTCCATGCTATTTCTTTCTGAGATTAATTTTTTATCAGAAAATTCTTTTATGTTGTCAATATCAACAATTTTTCCCAAAATGTGCAGAAAGTAAATTGTCAAGGCTATAATCATAATCAAGAGGACTGTTCTTAATATTTCCTTTTCTGTTGCAAGGAAGAACAGTATTAAGACTGCCAAGGGAATTGCTGTTATTATGAGTCTTTTTATTTTTTCCAGTCTTTTCAATTTTTATCTCCGTTATTTTTTTATATTGGCAATTTCTAGTTTTGATTTTGTCTGTTCGCTGTCTTCTGTGTATTCAGCAAGTTCAAGAATCTTGCCGCAGTTGTTTTTAATGCGTTCAAGGCAGTATCCGGTGTCATAGTTGAAGTTCCCGGCGCATGAATTCGGGATTGATTTGCAGAAACTCTTCAGACTTATTATCCATTTCATAAAACTTAGGAACTTCAATTTGCTTTCCTTGTTCCAGGTTCCTTTGTATAAGAATAGAAAATCGCTCCAGTCGGATGGTATATTGTGAAGAAAATCGCCCAGATACTTCATGAAAGTGATGATTTCTATGCTATCAAGGTTTGAATTTGAAACCATTCTTTGAAAAATCGCAGTTTCATAGAAAATTGAAAGAACACAACGGTTTATTTCTGTTTGTTTTTCAGTTGTGATGTCAGGAACTGAATATTTCTCATTTAAGTTATTGCTGTAATAGCACTTGTCTGTTTTTTTCCGCCATTCCGTGTCAAGGTACTCTTTCGTCTTCTTATAGCAGAAAAAATTGTGTATACAGAATGTCAAAGAGTCCATTCTGTCTATTACAAGACCAGCCGAATATGCAATAGCAGTAAATATTGCTATAAGAAATATTGCTGCAAATAAGATGATAAGAAATATTTTCATTTTTCGTTCTCCTACATATTGCTCAGTGTTTCTAAGACTATTTCAAGGCGCTCTTTCGACTGTTGAATAATTCTTTCTAACCGAAGTTGTTCATTTACAAGTGAGACTTTTTTATCAAGAGATAGGTTTTTGTCTTGCTTGATTGATTCAGAAATCTGCCATATTGTTTTTCCTTTTTTCAGAAGGTCTATTGCATTTTGTCGAGTTTTGAAATCTTCTATTTTGCGTAGAAGTTCCATTTCATCCTGACCGAAGTTTCCATCAATGTAGTCTAAATAGCATTTTCTTACCGTTTTTACTGTTATGTTCAGGTCGTGTAAAAAGATATCACCATACCTTATGTTTTCTTTCTGGCCTTTCTCGTAGATTTCTAAAAGAATTTTTCCGAAATTTTTCTGTAAATTTACGATTTTGCAGTCAATTTTTTTTGCCTCTTCAATCAGACTAGACAGGTATTCTGAAAATTCCCTTTTATAGATTTTTGCTTCAAGAGCTTTTTCCAGAAGGTCGTCGAATTTTGCCCAGAATTCTGTTCTGTGTCTTCTGTTGACACTTTTTAACTCAACACCAAGTTTTTTTTGCTTGCAGTTTATAAGGTGATGTGTATATTCATAGATTGCTTCGTATATAAGCTCATTTTCTGTGGTGAAATTCTTGTCATGAAGAAGTATTTCAAATGTCTTAGGTATGTACCGTCCAGGCGTTTTTTTTGAAGTCTTTCCTGTTTGCGTGACAGAGAAGTCTATGTCCGCTTTTTCAAGGGAAAGAAGAAGCTCTTTTATTTTTTCGTTTGTCATTTGCTAGTCTCCTGATTCAAATATTCTCTTTATCTCTTTTTCAGCAAATTCAGAATTTTCCAGGAAATCTGACGGATTCATTCCTGTTTCATAAACTTTTTTGCCAAAAAATATTTCTAACGGATTGAAACGTTCAGTTTTTGAGTTTGCTGGATTAAGTTTTAAAGGATTGAATTTCAAAAATATTCTGCTGTTTTCATCTTTTTCATTCTGCATTCTCTCGATTTCCTCCAGGGCTATGTCGTTTTTGTTTATGAGAATCTGAGGCATTTACCGTTTCCTTTTTTCTTTCAATCTGATTGGACAAATCTTCTGAGCGTTCTATCGTGTAGATTTTAACTTCAAAAGCTCTTTCCAAAATGTCATCGAATTTTGCCCAGTAATCCGGGGCATTTTCCAATTCCTTCTTTTCTTTAAAATATATTGAAAAAAAACGATATAAAACTTTCGTTGTTAAAATTGGTGTTAATAACACTGTCACAATGGCCGCAAGTATAGTTGCTGCTATGAGTTTGACCGTTGTGAAAATCTCCGTTTTCCTTTTCATTCCTTGTTCTCCTCAAACAGATTCAGCTGTTCTTCTTTTTTTCTTGCCGCTCTTTTTGAGATTATGTCATCAACGGTTCTCTCGAGCTCCTTTGACTTCTCAAGGGATTTATACGTGCGTGTCCGGTAATAGCTTTTCTGCGCCGCCCTCATCTCGGCTACAATATCTGCAAACTGTCCTGCGGTCATTTTGTTGTTGTATTCCTTGCATTGTCGCTCTGGTGGCATTTTTCCAGGTAGAATTCTGTCATTTCATATCGTTCCTTGGCATCAACAAACATAACCTGGTAAACTGCCAGAAGAAATTCTTTTATTGAATTAAAGGCCTTAATCATTTGTTCTCTCCTTCTGAAATATCATTAGAGCCTGAAAGTTTTCTTATCTCATATTCAGATGCACGGATTATTGTTCCGTCATCAGCAGTGAACTCTATTGAGCCGTCCGTTTTTGTCTTGAAGCCAGAAGCTTTGAATGATTTTTCATTAACGGTGATTTCGTATTTGCAGGAAGAAGATTCTAATGGTTTATATTTTGCTGCAAAAATGATGCTAAGAATTATGAAACATAAAAGTGCTATGAAAATAAATAGGTCAAAAGGTTCATAGGTAACCATCATCGCTAAAAACATAGCACAAAAAATTATTACAAAGATTACTTCAAATATTATTGCCATACTTACTCATCTCCTTCAAAGACATCATCAAAATCAGAAATATCTGAATCATCATTTTCTGAATCAGACTGTTCTTCTTCCTGATTCTCGTCGTCGTCCAGACTGAAAGCTCTGTAGATTCTTGCCGCAGAGAAATCATCGAAATGGCTGTCGTTGCGGATTTCCTCGGCAGATTTTCCGCTCTCAATTTCAGTCAGAATGAAGTCGTAGATTTCATAAGCAAGGTCGCTGCCTTTTTTCAGCCCGGCTTCATAAGCGGCTTTGCGCTCCCTTGTCCGCTCGGAATCCTGTTCAGGAGAAAGCCTATATGACGGACGCTCGATTCCGTCCGAGTGGTTGAAGTTCAGTCCAGCGGGCGTTCCCTCGTTTGTGGAAAGAGACTCTGAAATGTCGTCGTCGTTGTCGGACTTGTTTTTCTTGTATTTCTTTTTCTCGTTTGTGATTTTGTCAGCCTTAGAGATGGACATTTCTCCGCTTTTTACGGCTTCAAGAGTTTCTTCATCCGCATTGTTGATGATGTTTCTCATTCTTTCGGCTGTTCTTGGGGACACTCCCAGAACTCCTGCGATTTCTTCTGATGATTTTCCTGTAGGCTGCTCTCCGTCTATTTTCTTTCCCGGATTTTTGAGCTGGTCAAGCTTTTCCATCGCATCAAGTTTCTGGTATGGCTCAAGATTCCGTCTCAGAAGCTGCAGCTCATAGGCATAAATCAGAGCTTCGGTTCTTGTCTCAAACGTATGTATGTATGCAGGAATTTCCTCTATTCCTGCCATTCTTGCGGCTGCGACACGGTGTGCTCCGTCAAGCCTGATAGGGCTTTCCATGGTGTCTGGTTCTTCCATTATCTTGCACAGATGGATTACCTGAGTCTTGTCGTAGCCTTTTGCAATCATCGACTCTGAAATTTCCTTTGCAGCCTTCTCATTGAACGGAAATATCTCGACAAAATCCCCTTTCGGGTCATCCCTGATAGACTCAATCTTGACCTTCTCAAAGCCAGTGTTGCTTGAGACTACGGATTTTCCTGCCATAAAAGCTGCCGCCAGCTGGCTGTTGTCCTGTTCTTTTTTCAGGTCATTGTACGAAATCTTTTTACTTGCCATATTTTCTACTCCGTTTCGTCTGTGAGTTGCATGAGAAAACTTCTATACAATGACATATTGCATATTATGTGAAATAGACCATACGTATTGGCATAACCATAGACCCATTTAAACAGCTGGTCTTTTATCGGTTTTTTGCCGATGTCAACACCGTCTATGACAATCGTAAAGCATAGAGTTCTAAAGATAGTTCTTATAAGGTCAAGAAATTCTTTATTGCAGGTTTCGTTGTTTTCTAGTTCAAAAAAGTGGTAGTTCTCAAAACCCTTTTCTTCTAATTTTTCCTTTGAGATAAAAGCTTTTTCCTTGTTCGTAATGAGGCAGAGTGATTCGTCTCTTTTGATATTTTCAATCTGCTCAAGAAAATCGCCCTCGTTGAAGGTCATTGTAAAAGTCATACAGATTCTCCCCTGATGATGTCATCAGCGAGTTTTGAGATAACTGTCAGAGTCTCTTTTTTCACTCCGTCAAGGAACTGAAGCGGAACGTGGACTGACTGGGCTTTTCGGAATCCCTGATCCACCGGAATTATGTAAAGATTTGAGTCTGTTGCCGACCTGATTTTTTCAAGATAGTCCGCCTGCTGTATAAGTCTCATGTCACGTGAGTTCAGAACGATTTTGTCCATTTTTGGCTTGTCCGTGTCGTAGCGGTCTCTGAGCCTGTCTATGTTCTGCATGAATGTGATGAGTCCGTCAGATGAGAATTCGTCAATGTTAAGCACTGTTATCGCCTCGTCAGATGCAAGAAAGAAGCTTTCCTCTAAAGCGCCGAATGACGGAGATGTGTCTACAATGATGAAGTCAAACTGGTCTTTTAGTTCCCTGACAAGATGCTTTATGATGAACGGCTGTTCTGTCGCAAGAGTCTTTGAGTAGAGCCTGAGCGTTGAGTCCAGCGATGCTGTCGGAATAAGTTTAAGGTTGTCTACTTGTGTGGATATTATTGCTTCTGAAGCCGAGCATTTTTTCATCAGAACGTCTGCAAGTTCTTTTGAAATTTCTTCAGCTCCAAGCCATGTGGTTGCGTTGCCCTGCGGATCTCCGTCAATGAGCAGAACTCTGTTTCTTTTTTCTGCCAGGTCAACAGCTGTTGATACTGATACGCTGGTTTTACCAGTGCCGCCTTTTTGTAATGCGAATGTAATTACTTTCATGTGCCAGTCCTCACTGTGCTGTAATGTTTATAAAAGAATCAAAGATTCTATGGACTTTGCAGGATTTGAACCTGCCTTGCTTACATACTTCTATGCAAACAAGCCGCCTGTGTGGAAAGTCCAAAAAAAAAGACTTCCAAAGGACTGGAGGAAGTCTTTGTTATGCAAGTGAAAGAAATAAACTTGCCCGAAACTTTCAGTCCTAAGTTTGTGCAGAAACACTTAAAACTGAAAATGTTCCGAGCACCTATAAGCAAAGCGAACTTTTAACGAATTGCTTATAAGGCGAATATATTACGAATTGTTTACAAAAAAATCAAACTCTCTTGCAATTTATTTATAAAAAGTGTATAAAGATAAAACCTATACTGCTATAAATGCGGTCTATGGTCAGGGTTCTTTGTAAAGTCAACGAATATTAAGAGATATTCGGTATGTCCGTAAAGTTAATTGAATATCAATTTTCAGGCACATACGGCCCTTGCGTATCGCTGCTTTCGTTGAAAGTAGCAATTGACAACTTCTATACAGAAAAGGGTTTTGACGGATCTGCGGAACAGATCAGGCTCTTGGATGCCATACCAGTTGTCTAAACACTTGTTTGATAATGATTGGTGGTAACCGGCCGTGATATTTCGAAAAAAATATGGAATATCGTGAAAGTTATGAACTTTTTTAGTCCGATTAATCACATTATTCATTGTTCTCAAGTTTCACAAAAGTGTGTATGCGAATATTGTTCTGTAGCTGTTGTTATAGAAAATATTCTGGTTTAAAGTGCAGCACATTAAAATAAAAATGCTGGTTTTGGGAAAAATTAAAAACTAGCAAGGAGAAAAACATGGCAAAGGAGAAGTTCGTTAGAACTAAACCTCACATGAACG
>NZ_DBKJ01000128.1:0-24643 GCF_002297325.1 Treponema sp. UBA753
AATAAGTGATATAAGTATATATGATGAAATATGTTTACGTTTTAACTTCCACACCAAATGATTTCTATTATGAACAGTGCCTTATGTCAGTTTTTTCACTAAGACATCATACTCCCGATGCACAAATATTCATTTTAACTGATAATAAGACTAGCAGTTCCTTTTCTTCGTCAAATAAAAGGCTTGGATTGATAAACCAGGGCGCAAATATCATAACAGTAAATTTCGATGACTCTGTATCAAATATACAACGCTCAAGAATACTAAAAACTACAATTCCAGAACATATATCAGGCGATTTTCTTTTTATAGACTGCGACACAATCATCTGTGATGATTTATCTTCAATTGAAAACAATCTTCAGAATTCAAAAATTTCAGCCGTTTTGGACGGTCATGTTCCTTTATCAGAACACAAGCACAAAGACTACTTTATAAAGCGTGAAAAAAAACTTGGCTTTTCTGCAAGCGAAAAAACTGGCAAACACTATAATAGCGGTGTTATGCTTTTTAAAGATTGTCCAGAAAGCAGAGAATTTTTTAAAAAGTGGAATGAACTATGGACATGGTGTTTCACAGAAAAGCATGACCATCATGACCAGCCAGCATTTAACGAGGCAAGTCTTGAGTGTGGAGCAATAATAAAAGAACTTGACGGAATTTGGAACTGCCAGTTAAGCCAAGGCGGACTTGCATACCTTGAAAACGCAAAAATTATACATTATTTTTCAAGCGAAGGCGGTAAAAATTACATTCCATACTACAAACTTGCAGAAAAAAATATACAGCAAAAAGTAAAAGATTTTGGTGGAATTCCAGCAGATGTTTCTAAGATGATATTAAATCCTAAATTTCAGTTCAATAAAGTCCATTTGATAAACGACCAGAGAATTGTAAGCATAATGCAGTCCCCCCTCATTTTTACGATTGCAGATATAAAATCAAAATTGCCGTGGCTTTTTAATGTTCTAGAAAGTATTTGCAGGGCATCTAGGAATTTTGCTAAAAAATTAAAGAAAAAGAAATAGTGTAAATTTCCAATCTTAAGTTCACCTTTTGGAATAATCTAAAACTTTAGAGATTCGAAATATCTAGTATTAAAACCAATAATTTACTATAATAAAAATTATGTTTTCAGCTCTTTATCAGATTTTTATAACCCCGCTGGTTCAGTTAACGGAATTTTTTTATTCATTATTTTTTGAAGTAACCGGCAATCAGGGAATTGCGGTAATCGGTCTAAGTTTTATTGTCACAATTTTCACACTTCCGCTTTATATGGTTGCAGAACAATGGCAGGAAACCGAAAGAAATATCCAGAAAAAACTAAAGCCTGGCGTTGAACGAATAAAAAGCACATTCAAGGGTGACGAGCAGTATATGGTTCTTTCTACTTTTTACAGGGAAAACCATTATCATCCTATTTATGCTTTGCGTTCGTCTTTCAGCCTTTTGATTCAGATTCCGTTTTTTATTGCGGCATATAATTTTCTTTCAAACCTTGAGCCTTTGAAAAATTATTCTTTTCTGTTCATAAAAAGTTTCGGCGAGCCGGATGCGACTTTTCACATTGGTTCTTTTGCAGTAAATGTTCTTCCGGTTGCAATGACAATAATAAACTGTGTTGCAGGTTTGATTTACTCAAAAGGGCATCCGCTTTCTGAAAAAATACAGATTTACGCGTGTGCGGCAGTCTTTCTGCTTCTGCTCTATAATTCTCCGGCGGGGCTTGTTGTTTACTGGACAATGAACAACGTTCTTTCTTTAGTTAAAAATATTTTTTACAAGATAAGAAATCCTAAGAAAGTTTTATATATAATTGCTTGTATTGTAAGTATTTGCTTAATTTTATGCGGAACAGTTTTCTTCAGGCATACAAAGTTGATTTTCCGCATTATGCTCGTTTTTACTGGAATTTTGATTCCGCTTGCTCCATTTGCAGCCAAGTTCTTGGGTTCATTTTTTGAAAGCCACTTTTATATCCTTGATGAAAATCCAAAGCTACGTCTTTCAGTCTTTTTGATTTCGGCATTTATACTTGCAGTTCTTACAGGACTTGCAATTCCTTCTATATTAATGCAGTCTGAGCCGGAACAGTACAGCTATGTTGATTCCTACACTTCTCCGCTATATTTTATATGGCACACATTCTTTCAGTCTCTTGGATTTTTTGTTGTATGGCCATTTTGTTTTTATGCGTTATTTTCTTCAAAGACAAAGAAAGTCCTTACATTCCTGTTCACTTTTGTGGCTTTTTCCGCACTGCTGAACTGCTTCGCTTTTTCAGGAAACTACGGGCCTGTAAATCCTAATCTTCTTTTTATGACTCCGCAGCATTTTATGCCTGGCATAAAAATTGTTCTTGTAAATATTCTGTGCATGGCGGTAATATTGTCATTGGTGGCCGTAGCTTTTTCTTTTAAGGCAAAAGTTTTAAATTCGCTCTGCACAATTTTCTTGATTTCCCTTGTGGCAATTTCTGGAAAGAATATTATTTCTGTGCAAACTTCGTTCAGAAAAATGGAAGCACCTGATTTTTCAAGAAAAATTGAGCCTATTTTCCATCTTTCAAAAAAAGGAAAAAATGTTATTATTCTTATGCAGGACAGATTTTTTTCTCCACTGATTCCAAAAATACTTGAAAACAATCCTGAGCTAAGGAAACGGCTTGATGGTTTTATATGGTATCCAAATACGGTATCATTTGGAAAACTTACTATGATTGGAACCCCTGGAATTTTTGGAGGCTACGACTACACTCCTTTTGAAATGAACCGAAGAACGGATAAAACTCTTCAGCAGAAACACAACGAGGCAATTCTTACAATGCCAATTGTTTTTAACCAGAATAATTGGAATGTTACAGTTGCAGACCTTCCTTACGAAAATTATCTTGAGCAGCCAGTTACGTATATGTACAAAGGATATGACTTTATAAATCGCATTACAACTCATGGAGCGTATTCAAATATTTGGTATGCACGTAACAATATGAAGAAATCTCCGTTCATGAGCGAAGGAATCAAACGAAATTTTATCTGGTTCAGCGTTTTAAAGATTGTTCCACCTTTCATGCGCCAGATTATTTACCACAAGAAATACTGGATTTCTTACAACAAATTTGAAGACAATGCGAAATTCATTGATAATTATTCAGAAATTGACTTATTTCCAGAACTGTTTGATTCTTCCTCTGAAAAAAATGCATTCTTCCTGTTGGACAACGAGGCAAACCATGAATCAATTCTTTTGCAGGCACCAGATTATATTCCTGTGGAAAATGTTACAGATTTCGGTCCAGGTGGAAAAGATGAAACCTATTCTTCTATGGTTGGAGTCTTAAAGCGTTTTGCAGACTTTATAGATTTCCTAAAAGAAAACAATTTGTACGATAATACAAAAATCATCATTGTTTCTGACCATGGAATGAGTCGCGATACAGGAGTTTTTGATAATAAAACTCAAAACTTTCCATTCTACAAAGAGAATATGACTGCCACATTACTTGTAAAAGATTTTTTTAGCCGTGGCAATCTAAAAGAAGTCTACACATTTATGACGAACGCCGACACTCCTGCCCTTGCATTAAAAGACATTGACGGAAAAGCAGTAAATCCGTTCACAAAAAATCCTCTTGATGTAAATTCCGTGGGGGGGGGAATAACAAAGAACGACTTTATAAAAATGTCAAACGCCCCTGCTGAAAGCACAAGAATCAGGAAAAACACACGGTTCAATATAAAAGATGATGAATGGTACACCGTAAAAGATAATATTTTTGATGACAAAAATTGGTCGCATTATATTGTTAGGTCGAATGTCGAGTTTTAAATTTTAGTGTCATTATCGGGCTTGCCCCTGCGATGTTTCTGAAAGAAACTCGTTTGATAATCCGTTGGAAAGATTGCCAACCGAGTTTGCTGTGCAAACATCGCAGTGTCCAAGCACGGCAATGACAGCCTTGTTAGCATAGGAATAACTGTTTAGTAGCTGTTTTTATTAAAACTTGAAATTGAGCCTATTAAAGACAAATAAAAAAAACGGTACATTGAAAATGTTTTAGTACCGCTTTTTTTTATAACTTTTATGGATTTTTCCTTTTCCCCATTTTCTTTTTATCTTTTACTTTCAAAAACATCCCATGTCTTTCTAGCAAACATGGGATATGCTCATCTCTTCAAACTTTATACAGTCGCTTTTGCGCCGCGCACTTTTTTTAGAATCAGCTGGTATGCAATGAGGGCTGCAAGCAGACTTACACCTATGATGTCGGTTTTTGCTTCCGGGATTACACAGAGCAAGCCTGCGACGGCGAACAGAATCCTTTCAAGCGCATCAAATGCAATTCTTGTCGTCTTGCCTTTTCCTGAATTGTAGAAGAAGCCTGTGTTGTTGAACCCGTAGCCTTCAAGCGCAACACTGATTCCAAACATTCCGAGTATCGCGGTTACAATTATCATGACAACAGAAAGCGCGGAGGCGTTTATCATAAGCATTTTGCTGTTGTAGACAAACATGTAAGGAATTATAAACGCGCCTATGGCAAGCTTGGTTGCATTTATAGCGGTTTTCATAGGTTTGGCTTTTGCGATTGCGGCTCCGGCTATTGCGGCAAGCGCTACAGGAGGCGTAACGTCGGCGATAATTCCAAAATAGAATGCGAACATGTGCGCCGCAAGCGGCTCTATTCCAAGGCTTATGATTGCTCCTGCTGTGATTGTGGAGGTGATAAGGTAGTTCGCAGTTGTAGGAGCGCCCATTCCAAGAATTATGGAGGCAACCATTGTAAAGACCAGCGTCAATAAAAGTTTTCCGTGCGCCAGCATGACAAGACCGTTTCCAAGCCTGAGCCCAAGTCCTGTAAGCGTTACGATTCCGATTATGATTCCAGCCATTCCGCAGGCGATTGCCACGCTGATAATATTTCTTGCGGCAGTGCACATGATTTCAACAATGTCTTTTCCGCCGAAAGAAGGCTTGTGTCCATGCGCCAAGTCAGAGACAGAAACTCCGAATCCGACCAGAACGCAGGCGATGATTCCCATTAACGCCGCAAAAACCGCAGTCTTTCCGGCGCAGAGAAAATAGATAATCACAACGAGCGGAAGAATCATATAGCCTTTTTTAAGAAGAAGAGGCATAAAGCGCGGAAGCTGATCTTTCGGAAGTCCTTTGAGCCCGAGCTTTTTCGCCTCAAGGTGAACGGTTATAAAGATTCCTGTAAAGTAAAGAATCGCCGGAACAACCGCCGCCTTTACAATCGTGATGTACGGAAGTCCAAGGCTTTCCGCCATAAGAAACGCTGCGGCTCCCATGATTGGCGGCATTATCTGACCTCCTGTGGAAGCGGCCGCCTCAACTGCGCCTGCAAATTCGCCCTTGTATCCAAGTTTTTTCATCATCGGAATTGTAAACGAGCCTGAGCCTACAGTGTTTGAGACAGACGAGCCTGAAACTGTTCCCAAAAGAGCTGAAGACAAGACCGCAACTTTCGCAGGTCCGCCGCTCGCTCCTCCTGCAAGCGCATTGCAAACGTCAATAAAAAAGTGTCCGATTCCGGTTTTTTCAAGAAGCGCACCGAACAGAATAAAAAGGAAAATGAATGTAGAGCAGGCGCCAATCGGAGTTCCCATGATTCCTTCTGTGTTGTAAAAAAGATGGCATACGACACGCTGAAGCGAATATCCCCTGTGATGCAAAAATCCCGGAAGATATTTTCCGGCGAACGCGAACACGATGAACGAGCCGGCTATAATCATAATCGGAAGCCCTACAATTCTTCTGCAGCTTTCAAAAAGCACAAGGATTCCGACAATTCCGACTGCCACATCCAACGGCGTGTTGTTTCCGGAGCGTCTTACGAGCAAGTCAAAATTCACGACAATATAAAGCCAGCACGCCGCTCCAATCAAGCCAAGAACTATGTCGTACCAGGGAAGCGTATTGCGCGGACTGTTTTTTGTAGGCGGAAAAAGAAGAAACGCCAGGAGCTGCACAAAAGCCAAGTGGGTCGCGCGAAGAACCTGCGCCGTGATTGCTCCGGACAAAGTCGCATACAACTGGAAAATCACAAAAATAACAGAAATAAAAACTGTAATATACTGACGCCAGCATTTATGCTCACGGTAAGACTGCTCGCGGTCCAGCTCCTTCATCATTCTCTTCATTTCTTCTTCGTTTGAAGTAGGAAGAATCTGCTCGATGTAGTCATTAGAGTTTTTGTTTTTGTCGTTTGCCATTCAAACCTCCTATAATTTATTTGATTCAATTTCGAGTTTTGTAAATTTACTGTCATTGCCGTGCTTGACACCGCGATGTTTGCTTAGCAAACTCGGTTAGCAATCTGCTGAAAATTTCCAACGGATTATCAAACGAGTTTCTTTCAGAAACATCGCAGGGGCAAGCCCGATAATGACTAGGAATTTCAAGAAATCCTAAAACTCGACATTCGACCTATTTTATATGATGAAAAATATAATCAGCAATCGAGACGTTTTTTATCTGAAAGACTATGCTTGTCTGCGGCTCAAAAAAATCAGCAAGAAAATAATCTGTGTATTTTCCGTTTTTATCTTCAATAGAAACCGCGTGGTTCGCAACAATTCCTACAGCCATCACAAACCTTTCAACAGTCCTGTTTATATTTGAAATCTCGTAGCCTTCATCAGTTGATGCAAAAACCGCGCCGGGCATTTCCTGCGGCTCAGGAATTCCAGCCCCGTAAGAAACAAAAACAGTTCTGCCGCACACAAGATTGCGCCCTTTCGCCTTGTAGAAATCTTTTACGCGGCCTTTGTTAACCGAATGTGTATAGGAAATCGCAAAGCCGTTCCTAAAGCCGTTCATAGAATAAAATCTTTGCGATGTTTCTTTTCTATTGCTGACTGAAAGAACGGGAAATGCAGGGAAAATAAAAATTCCCCCTGCAAAAAGAACTGAAATAAGAACTGTAAAAAGCCTTTTAGACAAATATTTCCGCCGGATTAGTTCAAGCCAAGCTCGCTGAAATATCTTTTTGCGCCCGGATGGAAGGGAACAGAAACTCCTGTTACAGCAGACTGAGCGGAAACTTCTTTACCTTTTGCGTGGGCAGTCGCAAGGTCCGAAAGATTTTCAAACAATGCCTTTGTCATTTCATAGACAATTTCCTCATCGAGTTTTGCGCTTACAGCAAGTGTCGCCTTGATTGCAAGCGCCTGGGTGTCGGAATCAGTTCCTTTGTATGTTCCGCCAGGAATTGTTGTCTGAGTGTAGTATCCGTATTTTTCGCAGATTTCCTTTGCAGCCTCTCCGTCAACCGGAACAAGAGTAAGTCCTGCCGTGAATGCAAGTTCCTGCAATGCCGCGTTTGGAACACCGGCAGTGATAAAGCAGCCGTCCAAAGTTCCGTTCTGAATTCCTTCCGCGGATTCCTTGAACGAAAGGTTGCTCTTCTTGATGTCGTCGAATGTGAGTCCGTAGCCTTCCATAATCTGCTTTGCGTTGAATTCAACTCCAGAGCCGGCGTCTCCAACAGAAATACGTTTTCCCTTGAAATCTGCGACAGATTTTATTCCGCTGTCCTTTGAAACCGCAATCTGGACAACCTCAGGATAAAGTGTTCCGATTGTCATGATGTTTTCAAGCTTTTCGCCTTCAAAAAGATCTGTTCCGTTGTAAGCGTAGTCCATTACATCGTTCTGAACAATCGCATATTCAGCTTCGCCTTTGTTTATAAGACGAAGATTTTCTGCTGAAGCTCCGGTCGCCTGAGCCGTAACGTTCATATTCTCAATTTTTGTATTCCAGATATTTGCAATTGCGCCGCCGAACGGATAGTACGTTCCTCCAGTTCCGCCGGTCGCAAGGATGTAGTCTTTTTTAGCATTAGAGCAGCCTGAAAGCACAAGCCCCGCGCAAATCAACAACGCGCCAAGTTTTACAATTTTCTTCATAGAAACCTCCAAAAAATCAACAAAAAATACGCTGAATTATACTATAGAATTGCATTTTTTTTCAATTAGCTTGAAAAACTTTAATATCAGTGTAACAAAAAAAAACACATCATCTAGTCTAAAAAGAAATTATTCATTATAATTTTCTTTCAAATCTTTAATTAAAGGTTTTTCTTTATGTTAAATTTTCTTTACACGGTAATAATTTATCCGCTTATTCAGATAATCGAGTTTTCCTTTGTACTTTTTGACAGCGTTTTCAAAAACGAAGGAATTGCGGTTATTGGAGTAAGCCTTGCAGTTTCTATTCTTTGTCTTCCGCTTTATATTGTGGCCGAGCATTGGCAGCAGATTCAGCGTGACACAGAGAAAAAACTTGATCCGGGGATCCAGCGAATCAAGTCTGTTTTTAAAGGCGATGAGCAGTACATGATTCTTACAACTTTCTACAAAGAAAATCATTACCATCCGCTTATGGCATTGCGCTCATCATTCGGACTTTTGATTCAGATTCCGTTTTTTATGGCGGCATATTCTTTTCTTTCAAACCTTGAATCTTTGCGCGGCTATTCGTTCCTTTTTATAAAAGACATGGGCGCACAGGACGCGCTTTTTTCAATCGGTGGATTTCCAATCAATGTGCTTCCAATCGCGATGACGCTCATAAATATTGTTGCTGGTGCGATTTACACAAAAGGATTCAAATTCAAGGACAAGATCACAATTTACGCAATGGCGCTGATTTTCCTTGTAATTCTTTATTCATCTCCAGCAGGACTCGTTCTTTATTGGACGATGAACAATGTTTTCTCTCTTGTAAAAAATATCTTCTATAAAATTAAAAATCCTGCAAAAGTTCTGTATGTTGTTTTTGCGGCCGCAATCTTCGGTTTAGACGGCTACGTTCTTTTTGTTCATCATGGATTTTTACACAAGCGAATTCTGCTTGCAACAGTTGCAACTTTGCTTTTGGCAGTACCTTTTGTTGTAAAATTCATCTCGCATCTTTTGGACACAACTTTAAAACCGCTCACAGAAAACAAAAAAGCACGGTTTGGAATTTTCTTTGTTTCAAGCATTGCGCTTTGCCTTTTCGCAGGAACTGTAATTCCTTCATTCATAATAGGTTCTTCCCCTGTTGAATTTTCAAATATTGACGGACACGGCTCGCCGCTTTATTTTATCTACAATTCCACAACACAGACTTTCGGGCTTTTTGTGTTCTGGATGAGCTGTGTTTACTTTCTGTTCAACGCACGCATCCAAGCCGGATTCGCAGTTGTAATGCCGGTTCTGCTTTTTGTTGCCTTGATTGACGCATTTGTTTTTTCAGGCAACTACGGAACTCTTTCGCGTCTTATAACTTTTGCTGAAAATATTGATTCCGCACAGTTTTGGCAGATAATCATTAATTTGTTATGCATAATTTTTGCGGCCTGCATTCCTTTTCTTCTTCTTAAATTTAAAAAAGAAAAAGTTTTGAACGGAATTCTTGCGGTGGTTCTTATCGCAGAAGCAGGACTTTCGCTTGTTCACATTGTGCAGATTCAAAATGGATATTCAGAATACAAAAGAACTGTTGCCGATGATGTGCAGGAAGTTGACACAATAACTCCGCTTTACCACGTTTCAAAAACAGGAAAAAATGTGTTCGTAATCATGCTTGACCGCGCAGAAAATTCTTATGTTCAACCGATTTTTGAAGCCTTCCCAGAATTGTATGACATTTACGACGGATTCACGCTCTACCACAACACAGCCTCTTGGAACCAAGGAACATTACTTGGTGCTCCACCGCTTTTTGGCGGCTACGAATATACTCCTGCAGAAATAAACAAACGCAAAACAGAACGTCTTATTGACAAACAGAACGAAGCGCTTCTAACGCTTCCACGAATCTTTACCGAACAAGCAGATTTTACAGCGCAAGTTTCGGACTTGAGCTGGGCAAACTACAGCTGGATTCCTGATATGTCAATCTGTTCACCTTATGAAAAAATCGAAGGTTTCAATGTTGAGCGAAAATACACAGATCTTTGGGTAAAACAAAACCCTGACAAAGTGCGACCAAATATCACAAGCACATGCCTTAAACGAAACCTTGTATGGTTCAGTCTTTTTAAGGCAGTTCCACTTTTTGCGCGCGACAGTGTATATGATGATGGCGCATGGTGGTCTTCCGACGAACAGACTTCTGACATAATGGAATTTATCGATTATTATTCGGCGCTTGACTATATGCCAGAACTTACAGATTTTACAGCTGAAGGAAACAAATTCTTTGCAATAGTAAACGACACAACCCATTCAGGGCAAAAACTTCAGGCACCGGATTATGTTCCTGCAATCAATATTGAAGACAAAACTCATTCTAAAGTTGAAAAATACAGCTGCGCTTCTGGAAATATTGCCGCATTCAAACGGTTCGGAGAATGGATTCAGTATTTAAAGGAAAACGACTGCTACGATAATTCGCGCATTATTTTTGTTGCTGATCACGGAATCGGAACTTCAGAAGGATTCAAACTCGACTTTGAACAGGCAGAATTTCCTCAAGGATACAATCCTGACCACAACCATCCGCTTCTTTTGGTAAAAGATTTTAATGCAAAAGGAAAACTTACCGTAAATAAAGATTTTATGACAAACGCAGATGTTCCAGCGATTGCGACAAAAGGAATTATAAAAAATCCTAAAAATCCGGTAACAGGCAAAGAAATCAAGGAAATTCCACCAGCAGAAAAGAAAGCTTCTGGAATTGTTCTTACACACAACTGGCATCCTGGAAAAAACGGTCTGAACATATTTACAGTTCCAGAAGATGACTGGTACACAATTTCAGAAAATCTCTTTGAAGCCAAAAACTGGCAGAAAGGAATCAAATAGTTTTGCAAATTTTTATTAGGAGATAAAAATGATTTTACCACTTTACATTGATCCTGGCACGGGCTCAATGCTTTTTAGTATTTTAATTGGAGCAGCCGCAACACTATTTTTCTTGGCAAAAGCACTTCTTTTAAAAATCAAGCTTTTTTTGTCAGGAAAAAAAGATGGCAAAATTCAACTTGACTCTTCTTACAAGCCGTATGTAATTTACAACGAAGGAAACCAGTACTGGAATACTTTCAAACCAGTTGTGGAGGAATTTGAAAAAAGAAAAATTCCTCTTGAATATCTTACTTCTTCTAAGACAGACCCGATTTTTGAGCAAAAATACAATTATGTAAAAGCCGAATTTATCGGTGAAGGAAATACTGCTTTTGCAAAATTAAATATGCTAAGCGCAGGAATTGTTCTTATGACAACTCCAGGACTTCAAGTTTATCAATTAAAAAGAAGTAAAAACGTAAAGCACTACTCGCACATTCTTCACATGCCGAACGATGCCACAACCTACAGACTTTTTGGCTTGGATTTTTTTGACTCAGTTCTTCTTACCGGCGACTACCAGGCGACAGACATTCGTTATCTTGAAGAAAAACGTGGAATCACCAAAAAAGAGCTTGTTACAGTTGGATGTCCTTATCTTGACGTGTACAAACAGAATATCGCGGATATTCCGGCGGAAGAAAACCATCCGTTTACAGTTCTTGTTTCTCCAAGCTGGGGAGATGTGGGAATTCTTAAAAAATACGGTGAAAAACTTCTTGACCCGCTTGCTAAAACTGGATGGCGAATCATCGTACGTCCACATCCGCAGTCAAAAAAATCAGAGGCGGAAATGCTCGACCGCCTTACAGAGCGCTATAAGGACAATCCGAATGTTGTGTGGGACTATGAGCGGCAGAATATTTTCTCTTTGAAAAAAGCCGATATAATGATTTCTGATTTTTCTGGAATCATTTTTGACTACACATTCCTTTGCGACAAGCCTGTTATGTACGTAAATGCCGGAATTGACTTGCGCCCATATGATGCCTACGATTTGGACGGAAAAGAATTGTGGCAGTATTCAGTTTTGAAAAAGTTCGGAACAGAATTAAAGGAAGAACAATTTTCAAACATAAAAGAAGTCATTCAGTCTGTAAGCGACAGCAAGGAACTTGAAGAAGCCCGTCACGCCGCAAAAGCCGAAGCCTGGATGCACGAAGGCGAAGCTGGAAAAAATATTGTTGATTTTATGATCAGCAAGATTGAAAATAAATAAGTAAAAAATCCTGCAGACAACTAAAAATTCCGCAGGATTTTTTTTGGGTTTTAGGGGCAAAGCCCCTAGGAGAGTGGGTAGGCCGCAACGAAGTGCGGACGTAGGGCGAGACTTCGCCCTTATGGATTTTTTAAGTAAAATTTTATTTGCAGCTTTCGCTTAGTTCCTGGTGCTTTTTAAGAAGTTCTGTTGTGAGTGTTTCCGGGAATGTTTTGCTGTTTGTCGCCTGATTTTCTGCGTCAACGGTTTCACCTTTATACAGAACCACCGGGTAATCCTTTATGATGTCGGCACGAGCGTTTTTTATGATGCATTCGGCCATTTCCATTGCAAGAGGATTGTATTTTTTCTTGTTGATTACGGCTACTGATTCTGTAAGAGAAAAATTTCCTTCAGTCGGGTCAACAAAATCAATAGGAAGGCCGGATTTTTTGTCGCGAACAGCCTGATGTCTTAGTCCAAAACCCACAGCAACTTCACCGGAACGGATTTTCTTTATCGGGCCAGAACCTGAAAGTTCAAGGTGCGGACCTGCGTTCTTATAGATTGCCTTTAAGGCTTCTTTTGCACCGTCTTCCCCATATTCTGAGACAAGAGCCTGAACCATAAGCCATGCAGTTGTGCTTCCCATAGGGTCAACAACGCTAACAAGATTTTTGTATTCAGGATTTCCTAAATCTTTTATACTTTTCGGGCAAGGAATCTTGTCTTCATTCAAAAGTTTTGTGTTCACAATCACAGCGCCTTGAAGGGCAAGTAGCGGAGTATAAAACGCTGGATGCGCAACTGTTGAATCTGCCGCAAAAGTCAAATCCTTGAACATATTGTTCATCTGCTGGGCACTTTCAATGTAGAAAGAGCTCATTGTAACAAGATCTGCCTCAATGTCTGAACCTTCAGCAAAAAGTTTTCCGCCAAGCTCGCTTGTTCCAAACGACTGAAAAATGTATTTTCCAGCAAATCCATTTTCATCAAGTGCCTTTTTTACAGAAACAACAGCCTCGTCATCAGCATTTGAATAAATAATAACCTGCTTTTCCGCCTGATTTTTCTTTGTACAGCCAGAAAACAGTGCAGCGCACGCCAAAAGCGTGGCAAAAAATCTGATTTTTTTCATTTTTCCTCCATAAAGTTTTTTTTATTATTGCTACAAAATGTTAAATCAATATAACGATTTATTCACATTCTTGTAAAATTCAGTTTGTAAATTAGAATTTACTGTTTTCTGTTAACAATTCCTTTTACGCTTTTTATCACAAGGTTCACTGCAAGAATCAAAAGTGAAAGTATAAAAATCTCGTTGAATTTTGCGAAATGCTGAAGTTCCTGAATTTTTGTGGTGATTACCATTGTTCTAGCTCCGGCAAGAAAAACCACTGCGCTAACGGTGACCATTCCGTTTATAAAAAGATAGCAGAAAATCTCAAGATGAGTGCGCATAACGTTCGGCGTAATAATCCGGGCAACAGTCTTTATCCAGTTGTCGCCAAGAATGCGCGCGGTCGTTTCCCATGAAATGTTCATTTTGTCGAGAGACGCTTTCATCATCAGATATGGAGTCGCAAAAAAGTGAACCAAGTTACAGCAGACAAGAATTGCAAGCGTGTTGTGCAGAGGAGTTTTTCTGAATGCGAGCAAAAAACTGATACCAAGAACCATTCCTGGAATCGTGTTTGAAACCTGAGCAATTGCCTCAATAATCTTTGTTCCGTGAATCAAGCCTTTGTTCCGGGCTGAAACCAGCGCGCTAGCGTAAACAAGAATAGTTCCAAAAACTGCGGTGAAAAAACTCATCACAAGGGAATTTTTGAACACGCGCACAAGGGATTTATCATTAAAGACAGAGACAAAATGATTCAGGGTAAAAGTGTTGTTGTACGGCCATTCTGCGACAAATGGAGCTACAAAAACCACAACAAAAGAAGAAAGAATCAAAACGCAGATAACAACAGAAACTAACGTCCACAAAATATCGCGGAAAATATCCGGCTGATTGTCATTTATTGCGATTTTATTGTATCGCACATTGAATTTTTGGAGATAATTCAAAAGAAGAATGCTTACAATCGAAGGAAAAAGCATACATAGCGCAATCACCGAGCCTTGATGAAAATCCGGCAGGCTTCCAAGCATTGTGTTGTACAAAAGCCCTGCGACAACCGTATACCGACCGCCGATAGAAGCTGGAATACCAAAATCAGTGAACGCCAAAAAGAAACTTTGCACAACAGAAACCGCAATCGTTCCCAAAAGCGGCTGGATTACCGCGGTAAAAAAACTGCGCAGGCGGCTGTCGCCCATAAGCCGGCACACAACAATATATCGTCTGTCAATATAAGCCATTGTGTTTGTCAAAAGAGTGAATGAAATAGGAAAAGTATAGATAACGTAGCCAAAAATCAATCCTTTGAATCCATAAAAATCAAAGAACTGCTTCCCAATCAATTTTGTAAGAAGTCCGTTTTTTCCAAATGAATAGATTATCGCAAAACCATAGGTGATTGTAGGAATCAGCATCGGAAAAACCGCAAGAGTCCGCAGAGTCTTTTTTGTCCAAATCGGAATATTTGTAAAGTTAACTGTATACGCAAGAACAAAGGCAAGAACCGTTGTAATCAGCGCACTTAAAAGAGAAACATTCACGCTGTGAGCAAAAGCTGTCCGCAATTTTCCGCCGGCAAAGACAGAAGCCACATTATTAAAACTGAACGCTCCAGAATTTAACGTGAACGCATTCTTAAAAAGCACAATTCCCGGAATGAAAATAAAAATGAAAAAGAAAAGAAGCACAACGTAAAAAGCCGCGCGCATCTGCTTATTTCTTATTTCCTTGAACATATCTTTTATTTTTGTCATTGAAAATTCCTTTTTTGAAGTCCAAAATCCGCTGCACACAAAGTGTTAAAGACTGAAAAGTTTGTAGATGTTGTTCTTCTTAACTTCAAGCTGCTTTAAGATAAAATCGTTCACAAACTGGCTTTTCGGATTTTTGATTATTTCTGAAGGCTCAGCGAACTGCTCGATTTTTCCCTTGTTCAGGATAAGAACTTTATCACTGATTGTAAGGGCTTCTTCCGGGTCGTGGGTAACAATAATTGTTGTAAGATGGAATTCCTTTGCGATTGTAACGATTTTTTCCTTTATTGATTCCTTGATTACTCCGTCAAGAGCAGAAAGCGGCTCGTCCAGAAGCAGGATTTTCGGCTTCATAACCATTGTTCTAGCAAGAGCGACGCGCTGCTTCTGTCCGCCTGAAAGCTGATCGATTTTTTTGTTCAGATGCTCGCGAAGTTCCAGAAGGTCAATCAGAGCCTCAATTTCTTCTTTCGATGAGCGGTCAGGATAATTGCGCAAACCGTAGACAATGTTTTTGTATGCTGTAAGATTCGGAAAAAGCGCGTAATCCTGAAAAACAATGTTAAATCCGCGTCGTTCCATCGGTGTGTTCGTGATGTCGCTTCCGTTAAAAACAATTTTTCCTGAATCAGGCTGAAGAAGTCCAAGAATTATGTTCAAAAGTGTTGTTTTTCCGCCACCAGAAGAACCCAAAATTGAAACAATCTGGGAATCTCCGATTTCAAGAGAAATGTCGTTTAAAACTGTAGTTCCATCGAAAGATTTTTTTATTCCACTGATTTCTAACATTTTCCGTCCTTATTTACGATTTTTGCGTTATACATTGTATGCGCCATCAACTGCCTTAAGTTCATTGTAAGTGTCAATTTCTGTAAAATCTTCAAACGAGCAGCTGCGCACAACCAGATTAAAATCCCTGTTGCAATATGTTAAAGGAACTGAATCCCAATAACGTTCTTTTCCGCCTGGCATTTTGTACACTTTTTCAAGGCAATCGCCAAGTTTTTTTCCGTCCTCTTCCGTCCAGTATGAAATTCCGACCATCCTGAAACCGTCAGTTCCACCAACGCTTACTCCGCTGATTCTGCCCTTTTCAACAGAAAGACACCAGTCGTCCGTGCGCTCGCATGGAACTCCGCAATAATTTGACTGATACTGATATTTTGAGACAAGCCGCAGATTCTTTAAGATTATGTCGGATTCCAAAATATACGCGTTTTCCAGATAATTTTTTGCCGCCAAAAGTGAAGAAATATTGTTTCCTTCGTTGTAAGCCGGATTTTCCACAAATTTTATATCTGGATATTTGTATTTAAGCTGATCAAACTGGGCGGAAAGATAACCGCGCACAAGAACAATTTCTTTTATTCCTGCGGAAACAACCGCGTCCAGCAAAGATTCTATAATCATTTTTCCATGAACGCGGATAAGAGGCTTTGGAGTGTTCAATGTAATCGGCACAAGACGCGAACCAAAACCTGCCGCCAAAAAAACCGCCCGCCGAACCCTATAAGGCTCCAACGCATTCAAGCCGTTTTCTGAAATTTTGTCGCCATCAATAAAATGTTTTTCCACAAGCTCAGAAAATGTTGTGTTCACAGTTCCAACAGAATAACCTGTAAGTTTTGCAATCTGACGCTGAGAAAGTTTCTTTTTTTCTGCCTCGACAAGACTTAAAATGTCGAATTCTTTTTTTGAAAGCACAAAAACCGCCGTTTTTTGTTCAACAAAATCAATTTTTTATGTATTTTAGTACAATTTTTACACAGATTTCTTTGTTTCCTGTTCAAATAATATACAAAAATTTTAATTTTTGAACAAGTTAACTTGACACTTTTTTATTAACAAACTATTTTGGAAAAATGCGGTAGCGATGAGAATGGAAAGCCGGAGGCTTTTTCCGAAACAAAGTTGAGGAATGGAGCGATAGCGAAACCATGACCGTAGCGACCGAAAGTTGAGCGGAGGCGAAACTTTTGGAACCGCCCTTATTTTTATCAGTTTGAGAGGTATTTCATGCCAAAAACAGTTTATCTGGGAATCACAGGCGATATTATTCACCCGGGAATTATCAATATTATCAAGGAAGGTGCAAAACTGGGTGAGCTTACGATTGGACTTTTGACGGACAGCGCGATTGCTAGCCACAAGAGACTTCCGTATTTGACTTACGAGCAGCGAAAAGAAGTTGTTGAAGACATAAAAGGTGTTGCACGTGTTGTTCCGCAGGATGACTGGAGCTATGTTCCGAACTTAAAAAAATACAAACCTGATTTTATGATTCACGGCGACGACTGGAAAACGAATTATCTTTCAAAAATCCGCGAGGAATGTTTTGCGGTGATAAAGGAATGGAACGGTCAGATTGTAGAAATTCCGTACACAAAGGGAATCAACTCAACTGCACTTGCTGAAAACGCAAAAGATATTGGAACAACGCCGGATATTAGGCGCGCGACTTTGCGCAGACTGATTGCAGCAAAACCAATTGTTCGCATCTTGGAAGCTCATTCGGGGCTTTCCGGGCTTATTGCGGAGCATGCAAGCGTTACAAAAGAGGACGGAATCCACCAGTTTGATGGAATGTGGTCTTCTTCGCTAACTGATTCAACAAGCAAAGGAAAGCCGGACATTGAGGCGGTTGACCTTACAACGCGAATGCAGAGCCTTACAGACATTCTTGAATGCACAACAAAGCCGATTATCTACGATGGCGACACGGGCGGAATTCCTGAACATTTTGTCTTTACAGTCCGCACTTTGGAACGAAACGGTGTTAGCGCGGTAATAATCGAGGACAAAAAAGGGCTTAAAAAGAATTCGCTTTTTGGAACTGAAGCCAAGCAGGTTCTTGCAACAGAAGAGGAATTCTGCGAAAAAATCAGTGCAGGAAAACGCGCGCAAGTTACAAAAGATTTTATGATTATCGCAAGAATCGAAGAAATTATCGCAGGATATTCTGTTGACGAAGCTCTTACAAAAGCTTTTGCCGCAGTGCGGGCAGGTGCAGATGGAATTATGATTCATTCAAAGGACAAGAGCGGAATGGACATAAAAGAATTCTGCCAGCGATTCAGAAAAGAATATGACAAAATCCCGATTGTTCTTGTTCCTACAACTTACAACCAGTTCAAGGAAAAAGAACTTGCAGAATGGGGCGCAAACGTGATTATCTACGCGAACCATATGCTGCGTTCATCGTACCCGGCAATGAAAAAATGCGCAGAAACAATACTAGAAGCAGAACGCTCACTTGAAACAGACGGAATGTGCATGCCAATCAAAGAAATCCTTGAGCTGATTCCGGGAACAAAATAGGAATTGGAATAGAAAATTTTAATGCTGAAAAAATAAATTGAATAAGCAAGAAGAAAAAGAAAGCGGCAACCTTGCCATGACACCTTGTTAGACTCCGCATGGCGAATTGACGCGCTTTTTCTGGTAGCTGATTCAATTTCTTTCTCAATTATCAAAATTTAAAATTAAAATTACAAAAAAGGAAAATTTTATGATAAAACCTTCAACTTTATACAACGACCTTTTGAAAAACGGAACAGACTTTTTTGCCGGCGTTCCAGACTCTCTCTTAAAATCTTTTTGCGCATACGTCACAGACAATGCGCCCGCCGAAAAACACATAATCTCCGCAAACGAAGGAAGCGCGACTGCCCTTGCGGCTGGCTACCATTTTGCCACAGGAAAGATTCCGCTGATTTATATGCAGAATTCCGGTGAAGGAAACATGATAAATCCGCTTCTTTCGCTTGTTGACCCGGACGTTTATTCAGTTCCGCTTTTAATTTTTATTGGTTGGCGCGGAGAACCTGGCGTTCACGACGAGCCTCAACACGTAAAACAGGGCAAAGTAACCTGTGCGCTTCTGGACGCAATGCAGATTCCTTACGAGATTTTAACCGAAGACGAATCAAAACTTTCCGCCCAGTTGAAAAAAGCATACGATTACATGAAAACAAACAGTGCGCCTTACGCTTTTGTAATCCGCAAAGGGACTTTTGAAGAATATACGCTCAAAAACAATATTCCTGTTGTTGCAGAAATGAAGCGTGAAGAAGCAATTGAAAAAATCATGCTCTCTGCACCAGAAAAAGCCGCTTTTGTTTCCACAACTGGAATGGCAAGCCGCGAACTTTACGAACTGCGCGAAAAACACGGAATGGGCCACGAAAAAGATTTTCTTACAGTCGGCTCAATGGGACACGCATCTCAGATTGCGCTTTCAATTGCGATGCAAAAGCCTGAGCGCCCAGTTTTCTGTATTGACGGAGACGGCGCTGCAATAATGCAGATGGGCGGAATGGCTACAGTCGGCACAAGAAGTCCTAAAAACATGGTTCATTTTGTAATGAACAACGGCGCACACGATTCTGTAGGCGGACAGCCGACAGTCGGACTTGAAATAAATCTGCCGGAAATCGCAAAAGCCTGCCGCTACAAAAGAATTTATTCAGCAAAAACTGCAAAAGAACTGGATGAAGTTCTTGCCAAAATCAAGAATTCCTTTGATGATAATACAAACGAACTAACTTTTGTTGAAGTAAAAGTCAGCAAAGGCGCGCGGAAGGATTTGGGGCGGCCAAAATCAACTCCGCAGGAAAACAAAAAAGCATTTATGGAGTTTTTAAAATAATGATAAGACAAGCAGTTATAATGGCAGGCGGTTTGGGTTCAAGATTCGGCGGACGAACAAAAGCCATGCCAAAAGGATTTATTGAAATTGACGGAATTGCGATGGTGGAACGTTCTGTTCAAAAACTGATTGCTGCAGGCGTTGAAGAAATCATCATCGGAACTGGACATTGCTACGAATACTACGATGAACTTGCAAAAAAATATCACTGTATCCGCACTGTAAGAAATGTAAATTACCAGAACACAAGCAGCATGGGAACTCTTGAAGTTTGCGCGCCTTTTGTAAAAGACTCTGCCCTTCTTCTTGAAAGCGACCTTGTCTACGATTCAATCGGGCTTTTTGTGCTGGACAACGACAGCCGCAAAAACGTAATCCTTGCTTCCGGAAAAACAAACAGCGAGGACGAAGTTTACCTTGAAACGGACGAAAACGGTGTTCTTAGCGGCGTAAGCAAAAACAAGGCGGAAATAAAGAATGTTGCGGGAGAACTTGTAGGAATCTCAAAAGTTTCAAAAGAATTTTTGAACAAGATGGTAGATTTTTACGACAAGACACGCGCAGAAAACGCAAAAATCGACTACGAGACAGTTTTCAAGAAAATTGCGAAAGATGACCCGATTTATGTACACAAAATTGAATACTATGCTTGGACAGAAATCGATGACGAAGCAATGCTTACTAGGGCAAACACATTGATTTATCCGCGCATCAAAGAAAATGAAGAACTTAGAAAAGTCCAGCGGGAAATTCTTTTAAATCCAGGTCCTTCCACAACGACTGATAGCGTAAAATATGCTCAGGTTGTAAAAGATATTTGCCCTCGCGAACTTGAATTTGGAAATCTGATGGAAAAAGTTTCAGAAGATTTAACTTCTTTTGTTGCAAATCCAGAAAAATACACAACTGTAATGTTCGGATGCTCTGGAACAGGTGCTGACGAAGCAATGATTTCAAGCTGCGTTCCTCCGGACGGAAAACTTCTTGTGGTTGACAACGGCTCTTACGGCTCGCGACTTGCAAAAATCGCAGGCGTCTACGGAATCGAAACAGATATTTTCAAATCTTCAACATACGAACCAATCGACCTTGAAGCTCTTGAAAACCAGATGAAATCAAAAAAATACACAACATTCGCAGTTGTTTACCACGAAACCACAACAGGACTTTTGAATCCGCTTGAAAAAATCTGTCCGATGGCAAAAAAATACGGAATGACAACTGTATGCGACATCGTAAGCGCATACGCCGGGATGCCAATCGACCTTGAAAAGCTCCAGATTGATTTTGGTGCTGCAACTTCCAACAAGCACATCGGCGGAATGGCAGGAATCGGTTTTGTTGTCTGCAAAAAAGACGAGCTTTTAAAACAAAAAGACTGGCCTATGCGAAACTATTACTTGAATCTTTATGACCAGTACAAATATTTCCAGGAAACAAAGCAGACAAGATTCACGCCACCGGTTCAGACTTTCTACGCTTTGCGCCAGGCAATAACCGAAACAAAGCAGGAAACTATTGAAAAACGCTTTGAACGCTTTACTGAATGCTGGAAAATTTTAGTAAAAGCCCTAAAAGAAATCGGTCTGAAAATGCTTGTAAAAGAAGAAAACCAGTCGCATTTTATAACCGCAATTCTGATTCCAGAAACTCCAAAATACAACTTTAACAAAATGCACGATTTTGCACGCAAACAGGGATTCACAATTTATCCGGGAAAACTTGGCAACATCGACACATTCCGAATCGCGAATATGGGCGACATAAAGCCAGAAGAAATGCAACGTTTTACTAAAGTTCTAAAAGAATACATGAAATCAATTGGCGTTTGCTAAAAAAGTCGGGGCTGTCCAAAAGCATCTTTTTTGTCATTTTCGGGCTTGACCCGAAAATCTAAATGCATATATTGCAATCATTTAGAGATTGCTAACCGAGTTTGCTATGCAAATATCGCAGTATCAAGTGCGACAATGGCATTTAGAACTTATTAGACAGCCCCGATTTCTAATAATTATCCCACTTGAAGTCATCGAAGTCTTTTATCTGAACTTCGTATTTGTTGCGGAAAAATTTTTCTATGTTGCGGATTGAAAGCGGCGTTTTGTTTTTGTAATTCGGGTTCAGATAAATGTAAGCGGAATAAAGGCTTTTGTAGTACTTTGAGCGCACGCTGTTGTCATCAATAAAAACGATTCCGGCAATGCTTTTTGAAACATCATAGACTTTTATTTTTTCAGTTTTATAGGCGGAAGAGTAATCTTTTGCAGGAAAATCATTTTTTGCAAGCTCCATAAAAGTGCGGCGACTCAACGAACGGTAAAACATATTGTTGAAATTTCCAAAATCCACAGTTTCTTCATTAAACCAGGGATTTTTTACCATTGTTATAAGAGAATATTCGTTGTCAACAAGCTTGTTTCCGTAGTCAAGAAATTTATATCTGTAAGCCTGTGCCATTGCAAACGGAGAATAGTCTTTTACAGTCAAAATCTCGCCCGGCCAGCTGATTCTAAAATTAAACGCCAGCCCTGAATCAGAAGAATACGAAACAAAATTCTGATTTTTCTTCACTGCATTTTTCAAGAGCCTTTCAATTTCATGCCGTTTTGAAACAAGAGAATTCTTTACATCAAGATAATCAAGACTTGAAAGGTTGTCTACACCGATTAAAATATTTTTCTTAAATTCCTTTGCCGCATAATTTTCCACCGCTTCAAAAATCCGATCAAAAATAATCTGGTGAACGCAGTTAAACGACTTGACATCAGTAAAAAGCTTTTCATTTTTAAGTGAAAGGCACAAGTCAATGTCAATTTTTTCTTTCTGCCCGTTCATTGCAGGAATGCTTTCTTTATGCTTCTTTATTTCAAGAAGATTTATATAAGAAATTCCAAGGAACTCTGAAAATTGCGAATAAAAATCCAAAGCCACAAGCTCGCTGTAAGGTCCTGCCCAGCCTGAATCTTTTGCCTCGCCAAGATTTTTTACACGCTCGCAGATTGTATTAAGCGCAGCTTTATTGCCTTTGAATTTTTCATTCAGCCGAGTCAGACGATTTATAAAATTGAAGGCAAACATATTCAGCGGATAAATATTAAGAGGTTGAATGCATTTGTTTGTGTTCCGCTTTTTCTTGATGATTTTTCTTACACCAAAAATATCACGAATTATTTTTTCAAGATTTTCAACATCTGTCATAATAAAATCCTGTACCCTAAAACGCATTTTGTCAAACAAATTATTTGAAGCATTCAAGAACACAAGAAATTATAAAAAAAGCCCCGGAAGTAGTGTTTCCAGGGCTTAAAAATTATCTTGCGTATTCAATAATGCGGGTTTCGCGTATCATTGTAATTTTGATTCTTCCAGGATAACGCAAGTCAGTTTCAATCTGCTTTGCAATCTGTTTTGCAAGATCTTTTACCTGCTCATCCGGAATTTTATCATTGTTTACAAGAATACGAAGTTCACGTCCAGCTTGAATTGCATAAGCCTGCTCTACACCATTGAATTTCTTTGCAGTTTCCTCAAGATTTTCAAGACGTTTAACATAGTTATCTACAGTTTCTCGCCTTGCTCCAGGGCGGGCTGCGCTTATTGCATCGGCAACCTGAACAATAACAGCTTCTATAGTCTGAGGCTCGCAATCGTTGTGGTGCGCTTCAATTGCATTGACAACACGAGGATCTTCGCCCATCTTGCGTGCCATTTCCGCTCCGACTTCCGCATGGTTTTGGTCGCTGTCATTTTCCGCGCCTTTTCCAATGTCATGAAGCAAAGCAGCGCGTTTTGCAAGTTCCCTGTTTGCTCCAACTTCCGCAGCAAGAATGCTTGCAAGTTCCGCAACTTCCTTAGAATGCGTAAGAACATTCTGTCCGTAGCTTGTTCTAAAGTAGAGACGTCCTATAGCTCTTATCGCTTCCTGGCTCATGCTATGCAAGCCAAGTTCAAACAAAGCTTTTTCGCCTTCCTCATAAATCTTCTGCTGAATCTCGCGGGTAACTTTTTGAACAATTTCTTCTATGCGCGCCGGATGAATTCTTCCGTCAATAATAAGACGCTCCAAAGCCACACGCGCAATTTCCTTTCTTACAGGATCAAAGCAGCTGATAACAACAGCTTCCGGAGTATCATCAATAATGATGTCAACGCCTGTCAATGTTTCCAAAGAACGGATATTGCGACCTTCACGCCCGATAATGCGGCCTTTCATTTCATCGCTTGGAAGAGAAACTGTTGCGACTGTGATTTCGCTTGTAGTTTCCGTGGCGATACGCTGAATAGCAGAAACAAGAATTTCCTGCGCTTTCTTTTCAGCATTAAGCTGGGCTTCCTGATCAATCTTGTTCAGCAAAGACTGAGCATCATGGCGGGCGTCATTTTCAAGGCTCTTGATTATAAGCGATTTTGCTTCTTCCGCAGTAAGCCCCGAAATTCTTTCAAGCTCAACCCGAAGCTTTCCTTCCTCTTCCGAAAGAACAGCCTCGCGCTTATGAAGTTCCGCCACATTTAAAGCAAATTCCTTGTCGCGCTTTTCAAACTCCTGGCTCCGTTGCTCCAAAAGCTCTTCTTTTTTGTTTACACGGCTTTCATAACGCTGCAGTTCTGTACGGCGTTCACGATTCTCCCTTTCCTGCTGATTACGGTCCTGAATGAGTTGTTCTTTTGCCTGAAGAAGAATCTCTTTTTTCTGAGCTTCCGCTTCTTTTATTGCATCTTGTTTAACGCGCTCGGCTTTTTGCTCCGAGGCGGAAAGTTGAAATCTGGCATAAACCCAGCGAATTGTCCATCCAAGAAGTATTCCTGCTACAGGGAGAACAATGAACAATATCAAATTCATTGACATTTCATTTTCTCCTATCATCTAGTTAGAATAATTGATTTATTATAGTAATATATAAGAAAGAGAATGTCAAATAGTATAGTTTATTATATAGAAGAAAATAACTTTAAAAAGTCAAATAAATTTTGAAAAGCTTAAAAAAGGCGAATGCTGAATTTTATACTTTATTGTTATTATCGGGCTTGACCCTGCAATGTTTCTGAAAGAAACTCGGT
>NZ_DBKJ01000137.1:0-42233 GCF_002297325.1 Treponema sp. UBA753
GGCGGAATAGGACAAGTAAATGCGGTTGATTCCATTTTAAAATCGCTTGACCTTGACATTCCAATTGCAGGTCTTGCAAAGCGCGATGAAGAAATTTACCGCCCCGGAAACAGCACGCCAATTTGCCTTCCTAAGCGGAGCGATGCGCTAAGGCTGCTTCAGCGTGTGCGAGATGAAACTCACAGATTCGCCACAAGCCGAAACCAAGAACTTAGAACAAAAGAAAACACAGTTTCGCCTTTTTCAAAAATACATGGAATCGGTCCAAAACGCGACGCTCTTTTAATGAAGAAATTCGGCACGCTCAAAAGCCTTGCAGAATCAAATGAAAATGAAATTTCAGAAACTTTGAAAGTGCCAGAAGAAGCCGCCCAGAAAATTTTGCTTTCCGCAAAAAAGCTTTTCCAAGAGCAAAACTCTTTGGTTCAAAAACAAAGGCTTTCTATTGGAGCAGCCGGAACAACAAAAGAAAAGGCCGCACGAAGCAAGCTTAATGAAAACTTGGCATCGGCAGCCCTTGAAGTTGCAAGTCCTGATAATTTTTAGAAAGGCTTTACAGTAACGCCCAAAGCAAGCATTACAACATCCTTTGAAAGTTCCATTGTGTATCCTGCTTTTTTGTAATCCTCGCTGAAATATTTGCAGTACATCGCAGAGCCAGAAACTGTAACGAGTTTTACAGGTGAATATTCAACGCCAGCGCCAATAACAAAGTTGTCAAGAACCGGGCTGAACACATTGTTTACATCAGACTTTGCACCTTGCTTTCCATAAGAAAAACCAGTTCCAAAGCTAAGTTGCTCATTAAGTCTGTAGTCCGCACCAAGCGCAATTTCCCAAGAATCATCGTAGTCATATTCAGAGCGGTCAATCGGACTTTCAATTGTAGCCTGCTTGTTAAAGTAATAGTTGAAGCTCATGCTGGCGTTCAGCTTGTCAAAGAAAGTGTAGCCTACGCCAAGATTCAAAACTGCCGGCAAATCGTTTTTAAAGTTGTCGCCTTCATCTGCGTTAAGGAAAGAAGACGCATAGGCACCAGTCAAGTCATCGTATTTGTACTTGAGTTTTGTAATTGTCTGATACTGAATTCCAACATCGAGAGTATTCCAAGGCTTGATATGAACACCGAAAATTCCGCCGAATCCATATCCGTTTGACTCGTATCCGATTTTTGAGCTTCCGCCGTTAACTGACTGCAAGCCGTCGCATTTGAGTGTAATGTTCTGTTCGCCGTGCATAAATCTTCCTGCCGCAGCAACAGAAATCATATCGTTGATTTTATAAGAAGCTCCAAGGATTTCTCCAAGCTGAACTGAATAAACTTCAAGGGAATGAGAAGAAAGCTGCTCCAAAAGTTTTTGGGCATAAGCCTGAGACTGCGCAGCCGGAAGTTTTCCAGCCATAACCGCCGCAGTAACTTGTGATGTTACAGCAGATGCCATTCCTTGTTTTAGAGCCAATGTAGTAAGTCCAGTTCCATCGCTATAGTCAAGAGTTCCGCCGCCCCCAAAAACGCCAAAGCCAAAGAATGCAGCCCAGTTATTTTTCTTGTAAACAACTTCTGCATTCGGGTAAAAGTAAACATTTTCATCGTCTTCAAACTTCTGGCCGTCAAGCTTGTCAGAGTAATTCTTTAAAACAAACTGGTTTCCAAGCTCAAAGTAAAGTCCGTCATTCATAAATGCTGTTCCGCCGATATTATACAAAACAGCTTCTGGGCGCAATGTTTCTGTATTGCGGCTAGGATTTCTCATGTACCCCTGATTCAAGTTAGTCTTGTTATCTACACCGCCAGCAAAGGCAAATCCGAAACTAGCAATGCAAGCAAGTAAAGCAATTTTCTTCATAATAGTTACTCCAATAAACGTAAAGTTTAACTGGAGAAAAGAATATCACGGATAAAGGAGTTTATCAAGACATTTATTAAAAAAACGTCATAATGACATAATATAATTTTATGTCATTAAAAAGATCATTTCTTGCCTTGCCTTAAATTTGGAATCACTTCCGCCAGAACTATTGCAAAGAAAATTAAGGCGCAGCCAACGAACATTTTTAGTGTAAGGCGTTCACCAAGAAAAATGCAGCTGCAAAGAACTCCAAAAACACTTTCCAACGAAAGGAAGAGAGAAGCCAGCGCGGAAGGCACATATTTGAGTCCGACATTTTGAAGCACGAAGCAAACCATTGAACTGAAAATTCCAAGGTAAAGCATTGAAACAACAACGGTTGAATTTTTTATCAGTGAAATATCAAAGTTTCCGTCTAAAAAAGGCGCAGTTAAAAATCCGAGAACTCCGCTCGCCGCAAACTGAAAAAATGTAAGCAGAAACACATCTTCTTTCTTTACAAAAAACGAACCTGCTATTATGTGAAGCGCAAAGAAAATTCCGCATATTAAAGTAAGAACATCTCCGCGGTTCATAACGTACCAGGCGCCGTCTCCGTCAAGGGCAAGCAAGCCTATTCCTGTAAGCGCCACAGCCGCCGCAACCCAGACATACCAGCCAGGCTTTTTCTTAAACACAGGCCAGCCGATAAGAGGAACAAGAATCACATAAAAAGTTGTAAGGAAAGCGTTTTTTCCTGCCGTTGTAAAATTGCAGCCAATCGTCTGGGTAAGATAGCCCAAAAACAGAAGAAGTCCCAAAAAGCATCCGTGAAAAAAAATATCTTTATTTAAATGCTGAAATCTTTTTATAAAAATCAAGCCAAAGCAGATAGCTGCAATTGTAAATCTGATTGCAACCATCCAAGTAGGTCCGACAAAATCCAAGCTGTCTTTTACAACAACAAAAGCAAATCCCCAGATTGCGGCAGTAAGAACCAGTCCCGTTCCAAAAATAATAGAAAGTTCACGTTTTTCCATAGCGGATAAGATAATGACTTTTCAGCCTAAAGGTCAATATGACTTGGATAAAGCCTAAAAAAAACTCCGTGCAGAAAAATCCACACGGAGTAAGAACAGCCATGCAAAAACACGGCAACGTCAAAAGTTATTTTACAATTACTTTCTTCAAGTGCCAGATGTCTTTTACGTAGTCTTCAATTGTTCTGTCGCTTGAGAATTTTCCGCTGTTTGCAATGTTGATTAAAGCTTTTTTCGCCCAGGCTTTTTTGTCAGCATATTCAGCGGCAAGTTTTTCGTGAGCCTTAACATAAGAATCAAAGTCAGCAAGAATAAAGTAAACGTCTGGCTGCTGTCCTTCAACACCGTAAACAATCGAATCGTGAAGTTCCTTGAACAAAAGTCCGCTTGGATCGTAAGTTCCGTCAACAAGCTGATTTACAACTTTTGCAAGAGCCGGATTTCTGTCAAGATATTTTGTAGGATTGTAAGAATGCTCCTGCTTCATCTTGACAATTTCATCAGCCTTAAGACCGAAGATAAATGCGTTGTCTTCTCCAGCCTCTTCAACAATTTCAATATTCGCACCGTCCAAAGTACCGATTGTGAGCGCGCCGTTCATCATAAACTTCATGTTTGAAGTTCCAGAAGCCTCAAAGCCCGCTGTTGAAATCTGCTCGGAAACATCAGAAGCCGGAATGATTTTTTCTGCGACTGAAACGCGGTAGTTTTCAACAAACACAACACGAAGCTTGCCACGAACGCGGCGGTCATTGTTGACTCTTTCTGCAACAGTGTTGATAAGCTTGATGATTGCTTTTGCACGGCGGTAACCAGAAGCTGCCTTTGCGCCAAAAATAAATGTGCGTGCAGGAGGATTGTAGCTTGGATCTTCAACAATCTTGTTGTAAAGATACATGATATGGAACACATTCAAAAGCTGTCTCTTGTATTCATGCAGACGCTTTACCTGTGTATCAAAAATGCTTTCCGGATCAAGGAATTCGTTCTGGCTGTGCTTTAAGTATTCAGCGAGATTTTCCTTGTTGTGGCGTTTGATTGCAATAAGCTCTTCCAAAGAAGCATCATCATCAACATATTTTTCAAGGCCTTTAAGAAGAGAAAGCTCTTTTTCCCAGCCGTGTCCAATTCTCTTTGTAATGAATTCTGAAAGCTCAGGATTTGCGAACAAAAGCCATCTTCTCTGTGTAACACCGTTTGTCTTGTTGTTGAACTTTTCTGGATAAATTTTATACCAGTCCTTAAGTTCCTGCTCCTTAAGAATTTTTGTATGAAGGGCAGCAACACCGTTTACACTGAAACCTGCGTGGATTGCAAGCCATGCCATGTAAACTTTTCCGTCATGGATAATTGCCATGTGGTTCTGCTTTTCATAGTCGTTAGGGAACTGCTGGCGAAGTTCAATTACAAAGCGGCGGTTGATTTCTTCAACAATCTGATAAATACGCGGAAGGAGTTTCTGGAAAACTTCAATTGTCCATTTTTCCAAAGCTTCAGAAAGAATTGTGTGGTTTGTGTAAGCAAAAGTTTTCTGAACAACGCTCCAAGCATCATCCCAGCCCACATTGTATTCATCAATGAGAATTCTCATAAGCTCAGGAATTGCAACTACAGGATGAGTATCATTAAGCTGAATAACATGGTATTCAGGGAACTTTGAGAAATCAGCTCCGTAAGTATTTACAAAGTGATGAACCAAATCCTGAAGGGATGCAGAAGTGAAGAAATACTGCTGGCGCAAACGAAGCTCTTTTCCCATTGGACCGTTGTCGTTTGGATAAAGAACACGGCTGATATTTTCAGCATCGTTCTGGCGTTCAACTGCGCGATGATACTGCATATCGTTGAAAAGCTGAAGATCGAATCCATTAGGACTTGAAGCCTGCCACAAGCGCAATGTGTTTACTGTGTTTGAGCCATAGGCAACAATCGGCATATCGTAAGGAGTTGCTGTAATTTCCTCTGCGTTTTCAAGATAGAATCTGTCCTGTCCGTCAGGAGTTTTTCCATATTTAATCTGTCCGCCGAATTTTACAGTTACAGCGAGGTCGCTTCTTTTTACTTCCCAAGGATCGCGGTGCTTAAGCCAGTTATCAGGGAATTCAACCTGCTCGCCGTTGATAATATGCTGCTCGAACATTCCATATTCATAGCGGATTCCGTAGCCGTGTCCCGGATATTCAAGAGTTGCAAGGGAATCAAGGAAGCAAGCCGCAAGACGACCAAGACCGCCGTTTCCAAGACCAGCATCAGGCTCTTCATCTTCAATAAAATCATAGCTGATGTTCATGTCTTTAAGAACATCTTTTACCTGCTCCATAATGCCAGAATTAATCAGGTTGTTTCCCAGCGCGCGTCCCATCAAAAACTCTGCGCTCAAATAATAAAGCTGCTTTGTAGGCTTAGCCTCATACTCTTTGCGGGTATTCATCCAGTTTGGCATGATAATTTCAAGCGCGCTCGCGCTTACTGCATCAAACAAGTCGTGCTTATTTGCCTGTGTGATGTCTTTTCCATACTGGCGGCGCAGACGGGCTGTGAGATTTTCCTTAAACTGCTCTGCATCAAAAGTCATTTTTATATTCCTCCAATCAGCCTGTTAAGCTAAAAAGCAAAACGGCATTATGTTTACCTAGTATAATATGGAAACGTTTCCTTATTCAAGTTCCCGCATAATTTTATTTTGCGACCAGAATCAGCATAGAGCTGGCAGGAAGCACATAGCGGTCTTGAGAAAGCAAAGTTTCAGCATTTTCAACAGAAAGAAGCGACGTTTCATCTTCAATCGAAGTGTCTGCGATTCTGTACCATTTGCGGGAATCTGTAATCGCAGGAATTCTAAGCATTATATCCTGACGGTCTGTGTTTGCGGCGATAAAAAAATCATTGTCTGAAATTTTTTCTGTCCCGGAATCAAATGTCCCCAAAAGCCTGAATGCAAGGAACCTTGAAATTTTGCTCCAGTCAGGATTGCTTCCGTCGGCAGAATACCATTGAATGTCCGGTTGCTTTCCTGCCATATTGCCTTTAAAGAATTCAGTGCGGCGGAAAACAGGATGACTTTTTCTTAGCCCGATTGCTTTTCTTGTAAACGAGACAAGTGCGGAATTCAAGCCGCAGTTTCCCCAGTCAAACCAGCTAATGTCATTGTCCTGGCAATACGCATTGTTGTTTCCCTGCTGCCCCCTGCGAAATTCGTCTCCGCCCAAAAGCATCGGTGTTCCTTGCGAAATCAAAAGAGTAAGCATATAGTTGCGCATTTGTCGGTTGCGCATTTTTTCAATTACAGGATTCAATGTAGGGCCTTCATAGCCGTGGTTGTAGCTCCAGTTTGAGTCAGAGCCATCGCGGTTGCCTTCGCCGTTTTCATCGTTATGTTTTCCGTTGTAGCTTACCAAGTCGTTCATTGTAAATCCGTCATGGCAGCAAACATAATTTATGCTGTGGTAAGGAGCGCGTCCAGAAATTGTGAAAAGGTCGCTTGAGCCGCTGATTCTTGTAGCCGCATTTGTAGAAACATATTCGTCTCCGCGCCAAAATCTTCTTATGTCATCACGGAAACGGTCGTTCCATTCAGCCCATCTTCCGCCTGGAAATCCTCCAAGCTGATAAGCTCCGCCAGCATCCCAAGGCTCTGCAATTATTTTTGTCTTGCCAAGAACAGGGTCTTCAGCAATTGCATTTGTAAGCGGCGGAAATTTCAAAAGCTCGCCTTCCTGCCCTCTGCTCAAAATTGAAGCCAAGTCGAATCTAAATCCGTCAATGTGATAATTCAAAACCCAATAGCGCAAACTGTTGATTATAAAATTTCTTACAACAGGATGATTGCAGTTCACGGTGTTTCCGCAGCCTGAAAAATTCATGTAGTATTCTTTGTGGCTAGCAACAAGAGTGTAGTAAACGCTATTTTCAAATCCGCGGAAATTCAAAGCGACGCCATGCTCGTTTCCTTCAGCAGTGTGGTTGAAAACAACATCAAGAATAACTTCGATTCCAGCTTTATGAAGTTCACGAACCAAAGTTTTAAATTCATTTACGCAGCCGCCTGGAGTCTTGTCCGCCGCAAAAGAAGCTTTCGGTGAAAAGAAATTTATCGTGCTGTAGCCCCAGTAATTTTTCATACGCTCGCCAGTGCGCGGATTCACATTTGAATTTTCAAATTCATCAAATTCAAAAACAGGAAGAAGCTCAACCGCAGTAATTCCCAAATCCTTAAGATAAGGAATTTTTTCAATAAAGCCAGCGTAAGTTCCCGGGCAAGAAACTCCAGCATTTTTTCCGGCAGTAAAGCCTTTTAAATGAACTTCATAAATTACACTTTCCGACAAAGGCCTATTAATAGGCTTGTCTCCCTGCCAGTCAAAATTTTTATTATCAACAACAACACACTTGGGAAAAACTTTTGCGCATTGATTTTTTCCATGCTCAATATCGTTCTTGTCAAGCGGCGCAGAATAATCGGGCGGAAGATTATAAAAAACAGAAACTGGAGTAATCGCCTTTGCATAAGGATCAAAAAGCCTTTGATGCACATTGAACCTGTGGCCTTTTGAAGGCTCGAACGGTCCGTCTACCCTAAAAAGATAAAGAGAGCCTGGCTTTATTCCTGGCACAAACGCATGCCAAATATCGCCGGTTCTATTTTCAGAAGGACTGAATTCAACTTGAGCATAAGGCTCGCTGTCCTCGCTGGCAGAATAAAATTCCAAAAATACCTTTGTGGCATTCCGGCTAAAAACTGAAAAATTAACGCCGCCTTCAGCAACAGAAGCTCCAAGTGGAAGTGGTGTTCCGGGTAGAGAGTTCAAAATTTCCATGCCAAGATTATATCAGTTTTTCATTGGATTTTCCACTTTTTAATGAAAAAATCCATATTTGTTCCAACAAAAGCCGCACAATACATAATTATACTAAACGCAAAAAAAAGTGACAAAGGAAAAACAAAAAATTCCGCGGAAGCAAAAAATGCAAGCGTTTCAAAAAGGAGAACGCACAAAATTAAAGTCGCGCCAGCCACAAGCCACTGTCGCATCGAAACACGCTCTTTTTGCAAGTTGTACATTTCATAAGCTGAATCAAGACGGCGCATTATTTCAACAACATTTTTTGAATCACATGAAATCTTTTTCATATTTTCCTTGGAACATTTTTTTTCTAGCAGTGAAAATTTTCTTACAAAGTTTCTGCATTTTTTGCAAAATAAAAGATGCAATGTAAGGCTTACAGGCAGCCTCTCGTTTTTGTCCAAGGCAAAAAATTTATCCATATAAAAATCGCAGTTCTTTTTCATTTATAATCCTCCAGCTTTTTTCCAAGAATTTTTTTTGCGCGGAAAATATGCGACTTGATTGTGTTCACGGGAATTCCTGTAACTTTTGAAATTTCCTCATGGCTCATGCTGTTAAAAAAATATAGCCGCACACATTCAGCATAACGTTCAGGCAAAATTTCAAGAGAGCCTTTTACGGCTTCCACAGTCGCAGAATAAATAAGCTCTTCCTCGGGTGTTTTGTTTTTGCCCGGAATCAAATTTTCATCAGAAAGAGTTTCCGCATTGTGGCTTCTTTCTTTTTGATTCATAGCAGTTGTAAAAGCAATTCTTGTAAGCCAAGTTGAAAAAAGACTTTCGCCTTTAAAAGTTGAAAGCTTTTCATAAGCCTTCAAAAAAACATTCTGCGCAAAATCCTCAGAGTCAGCCTGATTATGAAAAAACCGCATTCCAATTGCAAAAATACGTTTATAATAAAAACCCGTCAACTTGGAAAACGCACGGGAAGAACCATTCAAAGTTTCCTGCACATAATAGAAATCCCGTTTTCGAATAACAAGATTTTCCAGCGACGAAGAAATTGTTTTTTTCATAGATAAAAACTAAAACTGAAAAATTACTTTGAAATCCTGTGGAAAAGCAAAAGCATTACTCCGACTGCAAGCGGAATAAGTCCGCCCAAAAGTCCCCAGGAAAGATGCTTTAAAAGCAAGAACATCAGAGAAAGAACAATTCCCACGCCGACAAGACAAAGCCCCAAAAGCAAAGAAAAATTCCGCAAATCAATTCTCGGCGGCTTGTACGAATCTTTTTGAATCAGCATTACGTTTTCGTGGTGCTTCCATAGCAAGGCGAAAAAAATAATTGATGCCGCAAAACAAATTCCCACAATCGGAATAATCGAAACAATAACCTGTGCAGCAGGCGAAACAATCTGGTTCATAAAATTTATAACCTCTTAAAATATAAGACACGCTTTTACAAAAAAAGTTGCAAGAAAAAAAGGCATGATGTAAAAAACACCATGCCTCTAAAAGAAAAATTCAGCGTAGCATTAAAGCTTTGGTTTTCTATCGAAATAGTCTTTAGTTTCTTTTGCCACGATGCCGCTTAGAACAATGAGCGAGATGCAGTTCGGAATTGCCATAAGACCATTTGTAATGTCAGCAATTGTCCATACTGCTGAAATCGTCATATAAGGTCCGATTGCAACTGCAAGAATGTAGAGCCATCTGTAGACTTTTACAACTGTCATGTTTCCGTTTGAAAGGTACTCAAGACATTTTTCAGAATAGTAGTCCCAGCCGAGGATTGTCGTGAATGCGAAGAACACAAGGCAGAGCATGAGCAGGAACTGAACCGAATGCTGGTCGCCGCCGAGAACTTTTGAGAACGCAGCCGAAGTGAGAGCCGCTCCGGAAAGTCCGCTGTTCCATACGTCTCCGCCAGCGATTACGATTGAAAGTCCTGTCATAGTACAGATAATCAGAGTGTCGATTACAGTTCCGGTCATGTTTACCATTCCCTGCTCTACAGGTTCGTTTGTCTGAACCGCAGAAGCTGCAATCGGAGCTGAACCAAGTCCCGCCTCATTAGAAAAGATTCCGCGCGCAATACCTTTCTGCATTGCCATCTTTATGATAGTTCCTGCAGCCGCACCGGCAATTGCCTTCACACCTGTATCAACACCAAATGCACCTTTAAAGATTAAAGCGAATGCGTCAGGAATTTTTGTCGCGTTCATAATAAGAACTGAAAGCCCAAGGAACACGTAGATTATCGCCATCGCAGGAACAACTTTTTCAGCGACTTTTGCAATTCTCTTAAGTCCGCCGATTACAACAAGAGCCGTCGCAACAGTGATTACCGCACCGCCAATTACAGTTGCCCAGGAATATGAGTTTGCGCCGATTGAGAAAGCAACCGCAGCCTTATTAGGATCAAAAGCATTCTGAACCGCGCCGCAGATTCCGTTCACCTGAGTAAAAGTTCCGATTCCAAAAAGTCCAACCAATGTTCCGAAAATCGCAAAAAGAACTGCAAGCCATTTCCAGTTCTTGCCCATTCCCTTCTCAATAACATAGAAAGGTCCGCCAAGAACGTGTCCGTCCTCTTTGACCTCGCGGTACTTGATTGAAAGCATGCATTCCGCATATTTTGTGGCAGTTCCAAGAATTGCGGCAAACCACATCCAGAAAAGAGCTCCAGGACCGCCTGCAAGAATAGCAGTTGCAACGCCGACGATGTTTCCAGTTCCGATTGTAGCCGAAAGAGCCGTGCAGAGCGCGCTGAATCCTGAAAGCTCGCCGTGACCTTCATTTTCCTTGAAGATTCCCTTGAATGCGCGTCCAAGCTTAGTAAACTGGATTCCACGTGTACGGATTGTCATCAGAAGGCCTGTGACAAGAATCAGGATGATGGTGGGAAGTCCCCATACGACATCATCAATTTTGTTGAGGATTGATTCAAAAGACATTTTGTGTCCTCTCAAGAAAAAAAATAAGAGCCGCCCAGTTTTACCTAGACAGGCTCTCCAAAGAGTGATGAACGGACATTTTTTATGCTCTGTCCACTTTGCCTGAGATGTCGGCTTGAATAGCCTTAACCCTTCGGCGCTCCACAAGGATTTATGGAGACTCTCCAGAGAATCAAAAAATCAACAACGCTGTTTTTTTGACAATTCAAGCTATCATTTTTTTTTAATTTAATCAACAGAAAATTTTTTCTATTTTATTTGCAATGGCATTTTTTACAACCGGCGGCTCCAGGGCAACCAATGCAGATGTGATTTCCGCTTAAACGCGCATTTCTTTTCTGCTTTATTATGTAAACAGCAACAGCAATAAGCCATACTGCAAGCACAAGAATTCCTACAATGTTTCCAATCATAATCAGCCTCTGAAAAAAAATAAATAAACTTGATAAAAAAAACAAGGCTTTCCAAGAAAAAATTCCTAGAAAGCCTTATTCAGTTCAAGAACAAAACTTTCTCAAGCTTCATCCTTTTGTTTGTGCTTTTTTATTTTTTCTACGATTGTGATTACCGCAACGCACAGAACATAAAGAACTGCGAACACGGCAATCATTATTCCCATAGAAAATTTACCTATGGAGCCGCCCATAATTTTTATGACGCGCTCTTTGAATCAAAGTACTGTCCCTTGCAAGGATCTTTTCTGAACAAAGCGAAAATAATTCCTGCAAGGAAAACAAAGGCGAATACAGTTCCTACGCCAAAGTGTCCGTGAACAAAAAGCATTCCAAGCTGGTAAACAATCAATGTCAAAACATAAGCAAAAACATTTTGGAAAATAATTGCAAACCAGAACCACTTGCGGCTCTTAAGTTCATTTGCCATTGTAGCAATTGCGGCAAGACAAGGAGAATCAAGCAAGTTGAACATAAGGAATGCAAAGGCCGCCAAAGCTGTAGCAAACCATCCGCCGATAGCTTCAGCAACGACAGCATCATCTTCAACGTTTTCTTCATCAACATTTGCAAGAACACCCATTGTAGAAACAATAGCTTCTTTTGCGCTGAATCCAGACAAGCTAGCTGCCGCGCTCTGCCATCCGCCAACTTTTTCACCAAATCCAAGAGGCTTGAATACGTAGCGGATAACATTTCCAACATCAGCAAGCAAAGACTCATCTGCGTCAACAAGTCCAAATCCGCCTTCAACTGCCTCTTCTACAACTTCGCCGTTTTCTACAACTTCATCTTTTGGAGAAGCGAATCCGTAAGAAGAAAGGAACCAAATTACAAGACAAGCAACAAAAAGAATTGTTCCGGCTTTTACAATGAATCCTCTAAGGCGTTCCCAAGTGTGCATGAGAACTGTCTTAAGCTGCGGAAGGTGATACTGCGGAAGTTCCATAACGAAAGGCGCGGCTTTTCCGTGGAAAGGCTTTGTTTTCTTGAGCATGATTGCAGCCATTACAACAGCTCCGATTCCGATTACGTACATCAAAAGTGTAAGAGAGCCGCCATCCCAGCCAGTGAGTTTTGCACCGATAACACCAGAGATAAGCGCAATTACAGGAAGCTTTGCTCCACAAGGAACCCAAGTAGTAGTAAAGATTGTAAGACGTCTGTCGTTGTCATTTTCGATTGTGCGGCTTGCCATAATTCCAGGAACGCCACAGCCAGAACCTACAAGAAGCGGAATAAACGATTTTCCTGAAAGACCAAATTTGCGGAAAATTCGGTCCATAACGAATGCAATGCGAACCATATATCCGCAGTCTTCAATCAAGGAAAGAAGAAGGAACAAAACAGCCATCTGAGGAACGAATCCAAGAACAGCTCCAACACCGCCAATAACTCCGTTAACAATGCAGTCAATAAGAACTTCGTTTGCTCCAGCATTTGTGAGAGCCTCTTCCACGGAAGCTGAAATTCCAGGAATAGCAAGTCCTTCAATTCCAAGGAAGTTCCATCCGTCTCCAAAGAGTCCGTCATTTGCCCAGTCAGTCAAAACTGTTCCAAGCGAAGAAACCGCAATGTAATAAACAACCCACATTACAGCAAGGAAAATTGGAATTCCAAGCCAGCGGTTTGTAACGATGCGGTCGATTTTGTCTGAGCGAGTCATTTTCTGTCCAGACTTTCTTACGCAGCGGCTTACAATTCCCTGAATGTAAACGTAACGTTCATTTGTTATGATTGACTCAACATCATCATCTTTTGCTTTTTCCAATGCCTTTGAAATTTCTTCAGCCTTTGCAGAATCCGCAGAAGAAAGAGCAAGCTGACCAAGCACAACAGAATCGCGTTCGAGAAGCTTTATAGCATACCATCTTTTCAATTCTGATTTTACAGTTGAAGGAACAAGAGCTTCCATTTTTGAAATATATTCTTCAACATCTTTTGAGAAAACAGCAGATGGAATAAAAGCTTTTCCAGACTCAGCGGCTTTCTTTGCAGCAGCGGCAGCTTCTTTTACACCAGTTCCTTTGAGCGCGCTTGTTTCAATTACAGCGCATCCAAGTTCAGCCTGAAGTTTTTCTGTATCAACAGAATCGCCTGACTTCTTAAGAACATCAATCATGTTCAAGGCAATTACAGTAGGCTTTCCAAGTTCAAGAAGCTGAGTTGTAAGATAAAGGTTTCTTTCAATATTTGTAGCATCAACCAAGTCAAGGATTGCATCCGGATTGTCTTTGATGAGATAATCGCGGGAAACAACTTCCTCTGAAGTATAAGGTGAAAGTGAATAAATTCCAGGCAAGTCTGTTACAACAACATCTTTCATGCCTTTCATTTTTCCTTCTTTCTTTTCAACAGTAACTCCAGGCCAGTTTCCTACATACTGGTTTGAGCCTGTAAGGTTGTTGAACATTGTGGTTTTTCCGCAGTTTGGATTTCCTGCAAGAGCAATTCTGATTTCTGACATTTTATTCTACCTCAATATTTTCAGCGTCATCTTTGCGAACGCTAAGCTCATAGCCACGAATTGTAACTTCAACAGGATCGCCAAGAGGTGCGACTTTGCGGATATAAACTTCGCATCCGTTTGTAAATCCCATGTCCATAAGACGCCTTTTTAAAGCGCCCTCACCGTTCAACTTTTTTACCTTTACAGTTGAACCAACCTGTGCTTCACGCAATGTACCCATTTATTTTACTCCTATAAAAAGCCAATGAGAAAGTTTCAACTTTCGATTTGAGTTTTAGAAAATCAGACAATGATTTTAGACGCCAAACTGCTGTCCAATGCGACACGGGCTTCCTTGACTTTTACAATCAAGCCGGTCTTTACTTTCTGAACAATCGTGACTAAAGAACCAACATTGAACCCAAGTTCATTCAAATGCTGCTTTACCTGCGGATTTCCATTCACACCAGAAATTTTTACTTCATCTCCAGGATTTGCAAACAATAATGGCATAAAAACCTCCTAGCAAGTTAACAAAGAGCAACAAAAATTACCTAAAACAAATAAAAATTAACCTGCTCTAATCTTCGTTATCTTACACTAACTAAAATGATATGTCAATAAATTCTGAATTGCTGAAAAATGAATTTGATTTTCTAATGGAAACAAAAAAGACTTCCAGCCTCAAAAGAAACCGGAAGTCTTTCAACTAAAAAATAAAAAACTCGCTTATGAAATCTTTGGCTTTACAAACGCAGCCCAGACGCGGTCGGCTTTTGCAATGTGATTCAAAATCCAGCCAACCATGTAAGAATAGAACCTTGCGCCGTCATCTTTGCGGTCGGAAGAAAGCTGCTTAATCTGATGGTTAACTTCATTTATAAAGTTGTCATGCGCAGTCTTGTGAATATCAACGCCTGAATATCCGTACTTGCGCATAAATTCTTCTTCATTTGAAAAATGATAAACCGTGTAGTCTGTAAGCTTTTTCAGAACTTTCGCCATATTAAGACCATAAGCTTCATCAGTGCCAGTAGCCGTAGCATAAAGTTCATTTGCAATCTGAATCAGTTTTTTATGCTGATTGTCAATTTCAGGAATTCCCAAAAGATAAGAGTCGCTCCATTCAATTTTTTCAACCATCTTTTTTACCTCCAATGGCAAATTTATAAAAGTCAGAATCAGCTGAAATTTTTCAGTCCTTCAAAATCCAATGTAGCAAAATAATCCTCAACAGTTTCACGGCGGCGGATTTCTTTTACAGTTCCATCTAAACGCAAAAGAAGTTCTCCGGCACGAAGTTTTCCGTTGTAATTAAAGCCCATCGCTCTTCCGTGCGCGCCGGCATCGTGGATAATCAAAAGATCTCCTATTTCAATTTTTGGAAGACTTCTCTGAACCGCAAACTTGTCGCAGTTTTCGCACAGGCTTCCAGAAACGTCATAAACAAAATCTTTAGGAGCATTTTCTTTTCCGCTGACAGTAACTTCATGGTAAGCTCCGTACATTCCAGGGCGCATCAAGTCTGCCATGCTTGCGTCAACTCCAATATAGTTGCGGTAGATATTTTTTTCGTGAATTGCCTTTGTAACAAGCCAGCCGTAAGGTCCTGTAATCGGGCGTCCGCATTCAAAGCAGAGTTTTAAAGGATCTAGTCCAACCGGAACAATCATTTTATCGTAAAGAACTTTTATCCCTTTTGCGACATAATCAAGATCAACTTTTTTTTGCCCGCTCTTATAAGGGATTCCAACTCCGCCGCCAAGATCTGCAAATTCAATGTTAACACCGCATTCTTTTTGTACTTCTAGGATAAGTTCAAAAACTATGCGCGCAGTATCAACAAAGAAATCAGGATTAAGCTCATTGGAAGCAACCATCGTGTGAATTCCAAAATGCTTTACGCCTTCCGCCTTGCAGATTTTATAAGCTTGAATCATCTGCTCTTTTGTAAGTCCGTACTTGGCTTCCTCAGGCTTTCCGATTATGGAGTTTCCGCCTTCTTTTAAAGGTCCCGGATTATATCTAAAGCAGATTGTGTCTGGAAGTTTTCCGCCAAGAGCATTTTTCAGAAAGTCGATATGGGTAATGTCATCAAGATTTATAATTGCTCCAAGTTTCTGTGCATAAACAAATTCCTGGGCAGGAGTGTCGTTGCTTGTAAACATTATTCTGTGCCCGGTTATTCCAGATTTTTCACAAAGCATAAGCTCCGGCAAGCTAGAACAGTCTCCGCCGCAACCTTCGCTTTCAAGAACTTTCAGAATGTAAGGATTTGGAAGCGCCTTGACTGCAAAATATTCCGTGAACGAAGGAAAAATGCTGAACGCTTTATAAAAATACTTTACATTTTCGCGGATTGCTTTTTCATCATAAATATAGAAAGGAGTCGGAAATTTCTTTGCAAGCTCAATAAGCTGGGCATGGCTCAACGGAAAATCTAAACTCATAAAATCCTCCAAAACAAGCTAATAATTTTACGCTAGTATTACACTTTTTTGGAGGGAAGACAAGACATTTAAAAACCAGATTTTAATTTGCATCAACAAGAATTTCAGACAAAAGAGAAAGCAGCGACTTTATGTCAAATGGCTTAGAAACAAAATAGTCCATTCCAGATTTCAAAGCCTGCTCCTTGTCCTCTTCAAAAGCATTCGCCGTCATCGCCACAATCGGAATAGAAGACTTGGACTTGCTTTTCATTTCGCGGACTTTCATAGAAGCCTCGTATCCGTTCATAACAGGCATCATCACATCCATAAGGACAACTTTGTAATATCCGTCTGGACAGGCGGAAAGCATATCCAGCGCAATTTTTCCGTTTTCAGCCTCGTCAATAACAAAGCCTGCGCCTTTTAAAAGTTCTCTTGCGATGTCGCGGTTAAGGCTGTTGTCTTCTACCAAAAGAATTCTAGTTCCTTTTAAATCTACATTTTTTTTCAAGGAAGATGAAATTTCTTTTTTGTCAGATTCTGATTCCGGGGCATTTTCAAAGTCAAAGCAAATAAGAAATTCTGTTCCAACATCTTTCTTGCTTTTTAGGAAAATTGAACCGTCCATTTTTTCAACAAGATTTTTTGAAATTGAAAGACCAAGTCCAGTTCCTTGAACATGAAAATTTTCAATATTTTCGTCCCGCTCAAACGGATTAAAAACTTTTTTCTGGAATTCTTCCGACATTCCAATTCCGTTGTCTTTAATTCTAAACTGATACGAAGAATATCCGTCAGAAACAGAAGGAGTTTCCGCGGCAGTGAATTTAATCGAACCGTTTTCTCCTGTGTATTTTACAGAGTTTCCAAGAATGTTTATAAGAATCTGCTTGAGCCTAAGTTTGTCGCAAAAAACTTTACGCCTTAAGTTTCCGTGGCGCAAAATTGAATAATTAAGTTTCTTAGACTGAAGCTGCGGCTGAATAACACTGTCAACTTCCGCAAGAATATCTTCTATTGTATTCGATGTAAGTTTTATTTTTATTTTTCCACTTTCGATGCGGGACATATCAAGCACATCATTTATAAGGCAAAGCAAATAGTTTGAGCTTGTCTTTATGCGCGCAAGATCTGACTTTATAAGTTCCGGATTCCCGATGTGTTTTTCTGCAAGCGAAGTGTAACCGATAATTGCATTCATAGGAGTTCTTATGTCGTGGCTCATGTTGGAAAGGAAACGAGACTTTGCATGGCTTGCAAGTTCCGCCATAGACAACGCTTCCTGCAATGCCTTGCGCTGTTTCATCTCATGCTCTGTTTCCGTGTCAACATTCATAAAGCCCATAAGAACATTTCCAGTTTCGCGGATATTTCCAATTCTAACAACCGTAAGCTTCATGTAGGAAATTTTGCTGTTTATATACGAGCGGAAATTTACGTAATAACTTTCTCGCTTGGAAAGCTGCTTTAAAACATTTTCACGCGAAAAAGCCCGCTTAATCATGTCGCGGTCATCCTCATAAACTGAAACGCTAGCATAAAAATCAAGCACATCATCATAAGGAAGACCTTCCAAAGATTCATTGTAAAAAGAGCTCACCCTGTCGTTGATTCTTACAATGCGGATTATTCCAGACATCACGTTTATCATAAAAACATTGCTGTACTCAATCGTAAGCGCGTTGATAATTTCCAGCTGATAAAGTTTTTCTTCCTTTTGCCTGTAGCCGCTTGTAATATTTTTTACAACGGCAAGTCCCATTATGTCGCCTGAGTTTTCGTCCTTTGTAAGAATTATTGTTGTACGCGTCCAAAAAGATTCGCCGTTGTAAGTTGACCTGCTTGAGTCAAATTGAATTTCGTATTTTTCCATTATAAACGAATCCAAGAGGCAGTAGACATTCATCTTTTCAAGGAAACGTTTTTTTTCTTCATCCGACAAGTCCCAGCAAAGCGCATCAATAAAATCAGTGTAAGAACAGTTTTCAGGAAGTCCCATCGCAGGCTTAAGCTGAACAATCCGATCGCTCATTCTCTGTACAGGATTTCCTACAATCAAGTCTTTTGAAAGATTGAATTCGTAAAGAATCATTGCGTCGGCAGCGATTGCTTTTTTGTACTGATTTGTTCTTGTATCGCCGCTATCCAAAATGTAGGCGCTCACACTTTTTTTTATCTGGGAAAACTCATGTTCCTTGTCATCTGAAAAAATAGAAATATTTTGCATTTTCTTAATTGTAATCCCAAATGAAAGAAAACACAAATAAAAACAAAAAAGCAGAATTTAGAGTTTTATAAATTAACGTCATTATCGGGCTTTACCCGATAATCTATTGAAATTTTTACTGTCATTCCCGCAGTTGATACGGAAATTCAATGTACATTTATATACAAGATTGCCGGAGCGAGTCCGGCAATGACAAAGAAACATCCTTGATAATGACAGCAAAAACAAAACTAAATGCGCTCTACAACAAGCTGCCCCATTTCTTTTGTGCCGACAAGTTTTCCAGAAGACTTAAGCTCTTCAAAATGGCTTCCGGCAATATCGCCTGTTCTGTAGCCTTCATCAAGAACGGAGTTAACGGCATCTTCAATAACCTTGGCTTCTTTTTCAAGTCCAAAGCTGTAACGCAAAAGCATAGCAGCAGAAAGAATTGTTGCAAGAGGATTTGCAAGATTTTTTCCGGCAATGTCAGGAGCAGAACCGTGAATCGGCTCGTAAAGTCCAGGACCTCCGTCGCCCAAAGAAGCTGAAGCCAGCATTCCGATTGAGCCTGTAATCTGGCTTGCTTCATCAGAAAGAATGTCGCCGAACATATTGCTTGTTGCAATTACATCGAACTGGCGCGGATTGCGCACAAGCTGCATAGAAGCATTGTCAATGTAAAGGTAAGAAAGAGCAACATCAGGATAGTCGCCTTTTACAGACTCTGTAACTTTTCTCCAAAGCTGGCTTGAATTCAAGATGTTCGCCTTGTCAACTACACAAAGACGTTTCTGGCGTTTCTGTGCGAATTCAAATCCCATGCGGACAATGCGCTCAATCTCACTCCAAGTATATTTTTCTGTGTCCCAGGCAGATTTTCCGTCTGCGGCAGTTCCTCTGTCTCCAAAGTAAATTCCAGAAATCAGCTCGCGGACAATGAGAATATTAAGTCCGTCGCCGACAATTTCATCTTTTAAAGGACAGGCATCTTTGAGCTGCTTCCACATTACAGCCGGACGAAGATTTGCAAAAACTTTCATTCCGCCGCGAAGACCAAGCAATGCTTTTTCAGGACGAAGCTCAGACGGAAGGTTGTCCCATTTTGGACCGCCTACAGCTCCAAGAAGAACTGCATCGCTTTTAAGGCATTTGTCAAGTTCTTCCTGCGGCAACGGCTTTCCAAACTTATCGATTGCGCATCCGCCGGCAGTAACAGTTTCATAATTAAATTTATGACCGAATTTTGAAGCGACTGCATTCAAGACATTTACAGCTTCTGCAACAACATCAGGGCCAATTCCATCTCCGGGAATCAAAGCAATATTTTTTTCCATAAATCAAGCTCCTATAAAAAGTCAAAACAAACTTTACTAATACTAAAGTTTATAAAGTATTTATAAAATACCTCAAAGCAACATTTATGTAAAGAACATTAAATGAATTTGTGGTACTTTTTTTCAATATCTTTAATCAGTTTGTATTCAAAAGAGTCAACCAAGGCAAGCCAGGAAGCTTCAATAACGTCGCAGCTCACACCAATTGTCGTCCAGCTGTCAGTTCCGTCTGTAGACTCAATCAAAACACGGACACTTGCGGCTGTAGCTGATTTTCCGTCGAGAACGCGGACTTTATAATCTGTAAGATGAATATCCTGCACGCTCGGATAAAACGATTTGAGTGCAGTACGCAACGCAAAGTCAAGAGCATTAACAGGACCGTTTCCTTCGCCGGCGGCAATTTCTTCATGGCCGTCAACTTCAATTTTAAGCTGGGCAAAAGAATAAAGCCCTTTTTCAATAAGCGGAGACTCATCGGAAGTTTTATAGTAGCGCAATTTAAAGAACGGCTGATATTTTCCAATCGATTTACGGACCAAAAGCTCAAAGCTTCCGTCTGCGCCTTCAAACTGATAGCCCTGATGCTCAAGCTCTTTTACTTTCGCCATGATTTCTGAAACAACCGGACTTGACTTTGTAATCGACGAATCAAACTTTCTGATTTTTTCAATAACCATGCTTCTTCCGGCAACTTCGCTCATAAGGAACACGCGGGAATTTCCAACTGACTCAGGCTCAATGTGCTCATAAGCAAACGGATTTTTTAAAACCGCATCGATGTGCATTCCGGCTTTGTGCGCAAAAGCATTCTGCCCCACATACGGAAGCCCTGGGTCAAGCGTTATGTTTGTAATTTCCGCAACGCGCTTGCAGATTGGAGTAAGCAGTTTTATGCTTTCCTCTGGAATGCACTTGCAGTTCATTTTAAGCTGAAGGTTAGAAATAATCGTAGAAAGATTTGCGTTTCCTGTACGCTCGCCGAATCCAAGAAGAACACCCTGAACATGAGTTGCGCCAGCTTCGACTGCAACAAGAGAATTTGCAACAGCAAGGCCTGAATCATTGTGAGTGTGAATTCCAATCACAGCTCCTGCCCCGAATTTTTCAACAGCGGCACGAACACCTTCTCTGCACTCTTCAATCATTGCGCCGCCTTTTGTCTCGCAAAGTGAAAGAACACTCGCCCCGCCTTCAATCGCAGCGCCAAGAGCTTTTAAAGCGTAATCCTTGTTCGACTTGAAGCCTGTAAAAAAATGCTCGGCGTCAAAAACAACATTGCGCCCGCGCTGCTTTAAATATGCGCATGTATCTCTTATCATTTCAAGATTTTCTTCAAGGGAAGCGTGAAGAATTTCCGTAGCCTGAAAATCCCAAGTCTTTCCGAAGATAACAACAGTTTCTGTTTCCGCAGAAAGAAGGCTTTGCAAGTTCGCATCTTCTGCGCATGAAGAATCCTTTCTCCTTGTTGAGCCGAACGCGACAATCTGTGAATTTTTCAGTTTAAGGCTTTTTGCACGCTGAAAAAATTCCATATCCTTGGGATTCGAGCCGGGGTTTCCAGCTTCAATGTATTTTATGCCCAAGTCATCTAAAGCCTGCACAATGTGAATTTTATCCTGAACAGAATAGCTTATTCCTTCTCCCTGCGAACCGTCGCGCAAAGTAGAATCAAGTATTTCAATCTTTCTTTCTTCCATAGCGGAAAATATATCAGAAATACTTTTTTTTTAATAGCGTGCTTCAAGAATATTTGATTTTCTTCTGGAATTTGTTAAAAACTTAAGGAATATTGTATTTTCCACTTGGAATTCGTCAAAAAACTCAAGAATATGAAATTTTCCTGAAGAATATGCATAAAAACTCTGGAATATCTTCTATTCTTCAATATTTATACAAAATCTTCAGGAATATACAATATTCTTGAAGAATACCATTTATTCCTGCATATTTATGCAAATTTAACAGAAAAACGTTTGAAAATTGCACAATGATTCCGATTCTGATAAAATAAGGCAAAATTTATTCGGAGAAAAATATGTACATTACATGCTTAGACTTAGAGGGCGTTCTTGTTCCTGAAATTTGGATTGCATTTGCGAAGGCTTCTGGAATTCCAGAACTTACACGCACAACACGCGACGAGCCGGACTACAACAAGCTCATGAACTGGAGAATTGGAATTCTAAAAGAGCACAAACTTGGACTAAAAGAAATTCAGGAAGTAATTGAAAAAATTGATCCGCTTCCGGGCGCAAAAGAATTTCTTGACGAGCTTAGATCAATCTGCCAGACAATAATAATCAGCGACACATTCACGCAGTTCGCTTCTCCGCTGATGAAAAAACTCGGACAGCCTACAATTTTCTGCAACTCGCTTGAAGTTTCTACTTCCGGGGAAATCACAGGATTTAAAATGCGCATTGAAAATTCCAAGCTGACAACTGTAAAAGCTCTTCAGTCAATCGGATACGACACAATCGCTTCTGGAGACAGCTACAACGACCTTGGAATGATTAAGGCGAGCAAGGCAGGATTTTTATTTAAAAGCACAGATAAAATAAAGTCGGAAAATCCAGACCTTCCAGCGTTTGAAGAATACAGTGAACTTCTTGACGCGATAAAAGCCCAGCTAAAGAAATAAACTGTGAAAGTTGTCATTATCGGGCAGCGACCCCGATAATCAATGAAAAGCTACAATATGAAATTCCAGACCTAGTTTGCTTCGCAAACATTGCGAAGCAAACTAGAGGAGTTGCTCCTAGAACAGTCCTGAAATTATTCCGTTGTCATCAACATCTATATTCAGCGCGGCAGGAGTTTTCGGAAGTCCTGGCATATCAACAATGTCGCCTGCAAACGCAACAACGAATCCCGCTCCAGAATAAAGCTGAACATCGCGAATTGGGAACACATAATCTTTTGGCGCGCCCTGTAAAGATTTGTCGTGGCTTATTGAATTCTGGGTTTTTGCCATGCAGATTGGAAGCGAACCGAATCCCTGCTCTTCAAACTGCTTGAGTTTTTTCAAAGCCTTTCCTTCAAATTCAACAGAAGAAGCCCTGTAAATTTCCTTTGCAAGAATTTCAATTTTTTCTTTAAGAGAAATATCAAGCGGATAAATATTTTTGAATTCGCAAGGAGAATCACAAAGCTCAACAACTTTATGCGCAAGGTCAGCAGCCCCATCTCCGCCTTTTTCCCAGCCCTCGCAGACTACGGCATTACATCCATTTTCCGAGCAAAGTTTTTTTACAAGCTCAATTTCTGAATCTGTATCTGTAATAAATTTATTAATAGCAACTGCGACAGGCACTCCGAATTTTTTCATATTCTCAATGTGAGTCTTTAGATTTGCAAAACCAATTTCAACAGCCGGAATATTTTCAGCTCCAAGGTCTGCTTTTGCAACACCACCGTGCATTTTTAGAGCGCGTACTGTGGCAACGATTACAGCGGCATTTGGAGAAATTCCATTCATGCGACATTTTATGTCAAAGAATTTTTCAGCTCCAAGGTCGGCGGCAAAACCAGCTTCTGTAACAACATAGTCTCCAAGAGCAAGCGCGCAAAGTGTGGCATTGATAGAATTGCAGCCGTGGGCAATATTCGCAAACGGTCCGCCATGTATAAACGCAGGATTTTTTTCAAGTGTCTGAACTAAGTTCGGGCGTATTGCATCTTTTAAAAGCGCGGCGACAGCTCCAGTACAGCCAAGGCTTCCGAATGTAACAGGATTCTTGCTGTAGTCTGCGCCGATTGTAATTTTTGAAATACGCTCTTTTAATTCTGAAATTGTTTTTGACAGACAGACAATCGCCATTATTTCGCTTGCAACTGAAATCTGAAAATGGCTTTCACGCGGAACGCCATCGATTTTTCCGCCAAGTCCGACAATAACATTTCTAAGAGAACGGTCATTCAAGTCCACACATCTTTTCCAAGAAATTGTGCGAGGATCGATGTTTAAAGAATTCCCCTGCTGAATATGGTTGTCAATAAGCGCCGCCATAAGATTGTTTGCAGCTGTGATTGCATGGATGTCGCCAGTAAAATGAAGATTGATGTCTTCCATTGGAACAACCTGCGCATATCCGCCGCCGCAAGCTCCGCCTTTTATTCCAAAGCAAGGACCAAGAGAAGGCTCGCGCAAAGCAATTACAGATTTTTTTCCGATTTTTCTAAGACCGTCGCCAAGCGCAATTGTTACAGTTGATTTTCCTTCGCCAGCAGCAGTCGGAGTCATCGCAGTAACCAAAATAAGTTTTCCGCGGGAAGAAGAGTCAAGCGATTTTTTCTGCAAGGCATTGAGTTTTTCAAAGGAAATTTTTGCTTTGTAGTTTCCGTAAAGCTCCAAAGATTCCCGGCCAATTCCAATTTTTTCTGCGATTTTTTCAACTGGCTCCATTACATTTTTCTGGGCAATTTCAATGTCAGTCATTTTTTTCCTCTACGTCTAAAAGTCTTATCTCTTCCTTTGTGAGCGGTCTGTAGTTTCCTTCTTCCAAAGTTTCGTCCAAAAAAAGATTATTGATTCTTATTCTTTTTAAGTAAACAACTTCGTTTCCCAAAGCTTTGAAAATCCGCTTTACTTCGTGGAATTTTCCTTCCGTAACAGTAAGGCAGCAAACTTCTGAAGGATTTTCGCTAGTCTTGGTATAATACTGATTTTTTTCTTTCCATTCAATTACGGCAGGACGGCAATCAGCTTCTCCGTCTTTTCCTTCCGCTTCAATGTGAAGTCCGCAGGCAAGTTTTTTTTCGTAACTGAGTTTTTCCAAATCATCAACTGAATCACGCAAATAAACAAGATATGTCTTTGGAACTTCATACTTTGGAAATGTAACCCGGTGAATTAAATTTCCATCGCTTGTAATAACAAGAAGCCCTTCTGTGTCCGCGTCAAGTCTTCCAACTGTGCTAAGATTTCCGCCCGGATATTTTCTGTTGTCTTCCAAAGAAATATATTCAAAAACAGTTTTTCTTCTGTCGGATTTTGTAGAGCAAACCGCGCCGCAAGCCTTGTTCATCATAAAGTATGCATTCTGTTCAACAGTAAGAATTTTTCCGTCCACAAGAATCTCGTCGCAGTTTCCGTCTGCATGAAATTCTGGTTCTCTTACAATAATCCCATTTACAGAAATTTTTCCGCTTCTTATAAGACGCTTTACATCCCGGCGCGTTCCAATTCCATTGTTTGAAAGTATTTTATCAAGACGTTCCGTGTTTTTTAAATCAGACATTTCTTTAACCTAATTTTTAACTATGAAAAAAACAATGCAGCGCAAACAACACAAAATGCCGCCGCACTGCAAAAAAATATAAAATTTTATTTTCGCTTATTTTTTAGCTTTTGGATTTACCGGCTCTTCAAAAATAATTCTGTCGCCAGTTCTTATTTTTAGTCCGCCGCCAAAAGCAAGATTTGACAAAACATATTTTCCGTCGTCGTTCAAAGAAATTTCTCCAATTGCAATTTTGTCTTTTCCGCGCCAAAGTGAACAAGGGAAAATAAAATCGCGGTATTCAGGATTAGTGAAAATGCCACGGCTAAATTCGGAAACATAAATTTCTGTGCCAGAAAAATCTCCTTGCTTCGCAATAATTCCGTTGGCAGTAGTTTTTCCAAAAGGTTCTGAACAAATCGCTTCAAGAAATTCATTGTAATCTGAAGAAACGCGTTCATAATTATTTTCCACGGAAGTTTTTTCCGCAATGAGCCTGTTGACTTCAGAAACACTTGCAACTGAAATTTGATTTCCGGCAGTGTATGAATAACGCTTCATCGAGCGCACAAAAGAAGCAACCGCATTTTCATCTTTAAATGGAAGCATCTCCAAAAGCTCTGAAATTTTTTCAATTGAATCATACAAATCTCTTTGAATTTCAAATACTTCTTTAAATTCTTCAGACGCATCCTCAGAAACAGGAATTTCAATATCCTCGTAAACCGGCCCTGTGTATTCATCAGTGAAATCTTTTGCAACTTGAACAAGAGTCTTTGCATCCGGGTTGTCTTTTGGAATCGGCGGATCATACTGATTGATTGTAAATGCAAGAAGCTCTTCCTGCCGCTTTAAATCTTCAGCCTGAGTCTGCTTCAAAAGATTTCTTGAATCTTCAAGGCGAGCTTCATAGTCATTGATAATTTTTTCTTTTTCCTTTTCATGCAAAAAACGTTCACTGTTTATAATCGCCTTTTGCTTTTCCGCTTCCTGAACTCTTGTTGCATCAAATTCATTCCGCTGCTCTGTATACATTTTTAACTCGTCATTGTAGTTTGCAATGAACTTGTTGTATTTTTCCAAGGAAGCCAAATCAGCTTTGTAAGTCTGCTCAATCTGCTGTTCTTGCTGAAGACGCCGGTTTTTATTTTTAATATTCAATGCGGCAAGTGATTTCAATGCGGCGGCACGGATTCCTTCGATTCGCTCGATTTCTGCATTGCGCTGCTCTTCAATCGCTTTTTTTGCATTTTCAATCTCGTGGATTTTTTGGTCAATGTCATTTACTTTGTTCAGCAAGCTAGTAAGATTCAAGCTTTTAAATTCGCTCACTTCAACTTTTATTTCTCTGTTTGAATTTGAAACAAAAAGCACAAGAAAAACTGTAATCGCAAAAACAACTCCAAAACAAATAAGAAGCCTAAGCCACATATTTTGCCACATAAACGAAAAGCTGTTTTTCTTTGTCTTTGAAAATTCATCTTCTATGCTGAAAGAATCCTGCTTGTTGTCCATTGCAATTCTGTTGAGCTCATTTTCAAGAAGAAGCGCAACTTCCTTGTGAACATTTACAGCCGCAGGAACCATTGAATTTATTTTGTTGTCATTGTCCATATTCCACTCCAGTCTTCTGGTGAAGATTTCATTCCGATTCTTTCAAGGAAAACTTTTGCAACATCCAAGCCTGATTTTTTAAACTCAGCTCTTGCAGCTTTCCAATCACCGTCATAATAAGCCTTTAGTCCGTATTCAAAAATTTTAAATTTCTCGTCAAGTTCTTCAAACTTCCATTCTTCAAGAGAGCATTCTTTATCAAGCGGGAAATAAATTTTCACACCTTCAGTTTTTCCTTTAACTTGGACTGTATCAATTTCATAAAATTTATAGCGCGAAGCAGCTTCATTGTCGCGAAGAGTTTCTTCCATAATATACGAACTTACAATCACTGGAACTTTGTAAATTCTTGTAAGGCCTTCCAATCTTGAAGCTGAGTTTACATTGTCGCCAATTACAGTGTTTGCCATTCGTTTTGAAGAACCGATGTTTCCGTAGAAAACATTTCCTCCGTCAATTCCAACACCAACATCAAGCATTACAGCCTGATAAACACGCTCCTCACTTTCTGTAAGCGGACGTTCTTTTTCAAGGACAGCACGGCGGTCCGACATTTTCTTTCTAAGTTCCGAAGTGACAGCGGTAATTTCCCATGCGGTTTTTATTGCATCATAAGATTTGTTCGTTTCAATATGCTCTTCAATTCCGTAGCTTGCAAGAATCGCATCTCCAATAATTGAGCCGATAATTCCATTGTTATCGCTGACTTTTCTGATAACCGAATCATAATGAACATTCAAAAGTCCGATGATGTCATTCCCCAAAACTTCAGTTCGGTAAGTAAAGCTTTTTATATCGCTGAAAAGAATTGTAAGTTCTCGCTGGCTTCCTTCCAAGCGGATAAACTGCTCTTCATGCGCTTTACGAACGACATTCTCAGGAACAAACTTTTGGAAAATCTGAAGAAGATTTGTTATTGTAGAAGAAAGCGAATTAAAGTTTGCGGCAAGGTAAGTAATGTCGTCGTTCGGAGATTCTGAAATATCAATGAGATTAAGTTTCTTGTCCTGCTGCATTTTGTAAAGCTGTGTTGAAAACTTATTGATATTTGAAAGAAGCCCGTCAAGAATTTTTGTTCCCATAAGAATAAAAAATGCAGACATTATAAGAACAAGCACAACGGTAATCCACAAAACCTGATACATCGCGCGGTTTGTGTCAGCACGGCGGTTTGCTCGGATTATATAAGTGAGCCAGTCCGGATGATATTTGTAAACTCCAAAATATTCATCGCCATCAGGAGAAATAAAAGAAACAGAGCCTTCATGTGTTTCAGAATTTTCCATCATCTCGATGCAATCTTTATCTGTAAAGCGTTTCCATTTTAACTCTTCGTTTGGAGTTGCAAAAAATAAAAGAGAACCGTCTGGATTCACACCAAGTGCAACGCTGTTTTTTTCGTCTTTTGCAAATCCGTTTTTCGCGCTTTGAGCAATTGAATCAATTGAAGTTTCCGTATCCTGCGAATAAGCTTCAATTTGCTTCTGGCTGTTTGCAACGTTGTAAAGTTCCGTGAGTTTGTCAACAAGCACGATATTTGAAAGCTGAATTGTTTTTCTTTGTGAAAGCATAATCGCAACAAGATTTGTTGAAAAAGTGGAAAGCAAAAGCATTGCCACAAAGAAAATAATTATTTTCAATTTTGTAGGAACAATCGGAGTGTCGCCAACATATTGAAAAAACTTTAAATGACGTTTTCCAGTCTTCAAAATTTTCCTCCCGCTGCTCTCCTTTAAAAATAATCCTTTGGTAATTGCTTTATTTTATTAAGCGGATTATTCTATATATTATATGTCTACTTCTCAAAAAAATAAAGAAAAAAATGCGCAAAATTCACTTTTAGCAAAAGGAATTTCACTTTCAATGCTTACTTTGGCTTCAAGAGTTCTTGGACTCGCAAGGGAAATGACAAAGGCACGTTTTTTAGGAACTTCAGCTTTTTCAGATGCGTTTGGAATAGCCTTTATGATTCCGAATCTTTTCCGCAGGCTTTTTGCTGAAAATTCAATTTCCGTTGCTTTTATTCCGACTTTTAAAAATCATCTTGAAGAATGCGGAACTTCAGAGGGAAAACAAAAAACACAGGATTTTATAAACGCAACTTTTACGCTGGTTGTTTTCCTGACATCAGTTTTTGTAATCGCAGGAATTATTTTTGCGCCGTTCATTCTGCGGATTTTTTACGCTGACAAAAATTCAATGGAAGAAGCTGTTGTTTTGACAAGGATAATGTTTCCGTATCTTTTTGTAATTTCCGTGGCAGCTTTTTTTCAGGGAATTTTAAACGGACTTAAAATATTTTCACCGTCAGGATTCACTCCGATTCTTTTCAATATAATTGTAATTTCATCAACATTCATTCTTTCACGCTTCACGGAAAATCCTGCAAGGGCAATGGCAATCGGTGTAATTTCAGGCGGAACAATTCAGGCTCTTTTTCAGCTTCCGTTCGTTTTAAAAAACAACTGGAAAATAACTTTTGTAAATTTAAAAAAAGCATTTTCAAATGAAGGAAGCAAAAAAGTTTTTGCGCTGATTGGTCCAACAATAATTGGAATGGCAGGCTACCAGATAAATGACATTGTGTCCTCGGCATTAGCAGCGCGCGCAGGGGAAGGAATCGTTTCAAGTCTTCAATATTCACTCAGGCTTCAAGAATTGATTTTGGGAATTTGCGCCGTAACAATCGGAACTGTAATTCTTCCAGACTTGACCGGATTTGCAAAAAAAAATCTGTGGGAAAATTTTAACACGCTTTTAATTCAGTCAATAAAAATTATGGCGTTAATTGCAATTCCTGTAACTTTTTATTCACTTGCAATGGGCGAAAACATTATCACGTTAATTTTTGCAGGCGGAAAATTCAATTCTGAATCAACCAAAATGACTGTTGAAGTTTTTAACTTTCACATTGCAGGACTTTTTTTTATTGCCGTAAACAGAATTGTTTCTCCAGCATTTTATGCTCAGCAGAACACAAAGAGTCCCACAATTGCAGGACTTATAAATTTCGCCGTGAACATTGCGCTAGCTTCAATTCTTTCTATTAGATTTAAGGGAAAAGGAATTGCTCTGGCACTCACAATTGCAAGCGCGGCAAACACATTGATGCTTTTTGTTTTTTTAAGAAGAACAAAATCAATTCATGTTGGAAATATTTTAAAGCTTGCAGTTTTGTATGCAATAAAAATTGCGGCATTTTCGGTAATTGCAGTTATTCCGGTTGTTCTGACAAAAAACTATTTTATAAATTTTTTCAGCGGAAATCCAAGAATCATTTCGCAAGGAATTCCTGTTTTTATAACTGCGGCAATTTTTGGAGCAATAGGACTTGTGCTTCTTTTTATTTCAAAAGATTCACTTTTAAAAATAGCATTTGAAAAAATTTCAAGGCGAAAATAAACTTTCAGAGGAAAAAAAATGAATTTCAATTTAAAGCAAATTTATGAAGACAGACGAAAAAAGGTCAGCGAATATTTAAAGCAAAACAATATCAAGGCGGCAATCTTTGAAGATTCTGAACAGAGAAGAGATGTTGCCGTGCGTTATCTTTGCGGACATCCAAGCGACGCATCTTTAATTATTTTGGATAATGGAAAATCTTTTTTAATTCCGTGGGATGAAAATTTAGCAAAAGACAAAGCGTTTGCAGATGAAATAATTCCTTCTGAAAAATTTAAAAGAAGTTACATAAATGCAGCAAAAGAAATTTTAACATCAACCATTTCTGAAAAAAAATCAAAACTCTGCATTTCTCCAGAAACTCCATACATTCAGTTTAAAAAGTATTCAGAAAAACTTGAAAGTTTTAAAATATACGCTGAAGAAAATTCTGCACACGACTTTGTAAAATCACTTCGCGCAATAAAAGACAACTATGAAATTGAATGTACAAAAAAAGCAGCTGCAATCACAGATGAAATGACAAAAATTATTGTGGAAAATTTGCGTCAAGGAAAAATAAAAACAGAAACGGATGTCGCGCTTTTTGCAGAACGGGAGCTAAGAATAAAAGGCGCAGAACGCACAAGTTTTGACACACTCGCCGCAGGACCAGATCGAAGTTTTGCAATTCACGCATTCCCGGGATACACACAAGGAAACTGGGGAACTCAAGGATTGTCAATTTTGGATTATGGAGTTTGCTACGAAGGCTACGCAAGCGACTGCACAATCACAATTGCAAAAGGCCCGCTTTTGAAAGAACAAGAAGAGCTTTTAAAAGCCGTGCAAGAAGCCGCTGATGAATGCAAAAAACTTTATATGCCGAACGAAAAAATTTCACACGCAGTAAAAAAAGCTGATGAAATTTTTGCAAAAATAAACAGAACTATGCCGCACGGACTGGGGCACGGAACAGGCCTTGAAATTCACGAAGAGCCATTTGTAAGCATGAGAGCAAACGAAAATGATGTTTTCGAAGCTGGAAATATCATAACACTTGAGCCTGGACTTTATGATAAAAATCTTGGCGGAACTCGTCTTGAAAATGACATTCTAATAACAGAAACTGGCAATGAAGTTTTAACGCACTCAGAAATTTTTAGAATTTAAATTTCATTCCGCCAAACTTTGCAAAGCCGGCTGTCAATTTGATAAATAAAATTTTCTTTTGTCAGCCGGATTTTTATCTCTGACAGTTTTGAAAAACAAGACATAATATTAGAAAAAAACTTTCCTACTCTGCCGGGAAAAAAAATGTTTTTTGAAATTAAAAACTGCGACACAAAAACAAAACCGCAAAGTCGCCCGCCCTTTACAAGTCCTAAAATCAAAGCCCCCAAAGTTATATTCAAGTTTCCAAAAGTAAATAAAATTTTTCCATGCGGAGAAAACAATGAAAAAAGAACAACAAAAAAAATCAAAAACATAGATGGCAAAATTTTCAAAGTTCTTTTTTTTATAAAGACTAAAATGGCAAAAAACAGAACAACAAAATAAATTTCAAAAACTGAATTTCTGAAAATCAGAATTGCAAAACCAATTGCAGAAATAAAAATATTAAAAAAATTCATCTTTTCACTTTCTGAAAACGCCGAATCAATTCTTGCTGGAGTTCCAATAACAAGCTCTTTAAACCAAACTGATTTTCTGCAAAATCTTCCTGTAAAAATTCCAAGAGCTAACGAAGTGCAAAATGAAACACAAAGCATTGGAGGAGCAATAAATTTCACATTCGAGCCAAACATAAAAATACCGGCTAAAAAAATCTGCGCAATATTATTTGCAAGTCCGCCGCAAACAGAAATTCCAATAAAAGAAATTTTGTTTCTAAAAATAAAATATGCAAGCATCATGGAAATTCCGGAAGCAACAGAACCTGCAAAGGAAAAAATAAAAACATAAGAAAACAAAGTTCCGGTTATAATTGCCTGCAAAAAAATTTTTAATAAAACAAGCATCAATGTTTCTTGTTTTTTCAAAACCGGAAGACTTATCAAAATCGGAAGATTTGCAAATCCAATTTTAAAGAAAGGCAATGGCTTTGGAACTGCATATTCTACAGCAGAAAGAAAAAAACAAAGAGCAGAAAAAAAAGCAATTTTATTCCAGTCGATTTTTTTCATTAGCGAAGATAAACCATCAAAAGCATTATGTCGCTGTTTCTAATTCCGCTTATTCTTGAAGCCTGTCCCAAAGTAAGAGGCCGAATTTTTTCAAGTTTTGCGCGGCTTTCTGAAGACAATGCGACAATTTTTGAATAATCAAAATCCAAAGGAATTCTTGCGTTTTCCATGCGATGCATTTTTGCAACTCTAGAATCCTGTTTTTCAATATAATAGCGGTACTTAAAATCTTCCTGCGCCAAAATCCATTCAAGGCAGTTAAAGTTTCCAGGATTTTCAGCATCTGGATGCTTGCTCAAAAATTCAAGTGCTTCATCAACTTTCTGATATTTCAAATTCATTTGTTCAAACTGAGCCTTTGAAATAAGACCTGCATCAAAGCCTTTTTTCCGCAATCGTCTGTCAGCAGTGTCATGCCTAAGCTTAAGCCTGTATTCAGCTCGGGCTGTAAACATTCTATAAGGCTCTTTTGTTCCAAGCGTAACAAGGTCATCAATAAGCACGCCAATGTAAGCTTCATCACGACCAAGGACAAGCGGCTCGTAAGACGGAATTTTTTCAAAAGAATCAAAGCCAAATTCTTTTTGTGTTTCCATCAATTTTCTGGATAAAGATTCAGTTTCATTCGCGGAAATTTCAGCAAAGTTTTTAAGTTCATCAGAATTGAAAACTGGCTTGGGCATAAATCTTCCCGGCTCAGAACTTGCAGGAGAAGACCTAAATGATGAATCAGAAGCGCAAATCGGTCCGCATAATTTTTTATGTTCCCTTGCATAGAGCGCAGCATTTATTCCAGCAACAAGTCCCTGACCTGCAGCTTCTTCATAGCCTGAAGTTCCATTGATTTGCCCGGCATTAAAAAGACCTGCAACACGTTTTGTTTCAAGAGAAGGAAAAAGCTGTGTCGGCTCAATATAGTCATACTCAACAGCATACCCCGGGCGGCTTACAACACAATTTTCAAACCCAGGCATAGTCCGCAAAAAAGCATCTTGAACTTCTTCCGGCAAACTGGAACTTAATCCGTTAAGATAAATCTCATCAGTTTCAAGACCTTCCGGCTCAACAAAAAGCTGATGTCTGTTCCGCTCAGCAAAACGCATAACTTTGTCTTCAATGCTCGGACAATAGCGAGGACCAACTCCGCTGATTTTTCCAGAATACAATGGCGAGCGGTTTATATTTTCCCTGATTATTTTATGAGTTTCTTCATTTGTATAAACCAAATGGCACGGCACCATCGGACGTTCAATTTTTTCATCATCAAAGCTAAAAGGAACAATTTCTTTATCTCCTTCCTGAAGTTCAAATTTTGAAAAATCAACTGTATGCTTTAAAATCCGCGGAGGAGTTCCTGTCTTAAGCCGGCCTGTTGTAAATCCAAGACGGCTCAAACTTTCAGTCAAGCCAAATGCGCCAGTCTCGCCTAAACGTCCGCAGGGAGCATCGTATTCACCGATAAAAATTCTTCCGCCTAAAAAAGTTCCCGTTGTAAGAACTGCAGCCCGGCAAGGAATAATTCTTCCACGCTCTGTAACTACACCGATAATTTTTTGCCTCATTCCGCTACGGCAAGCTTGTGTCGCAAAAGTGTATGAAGAGCCTGAACGTTTTTCTCCTGGAATCGAGCCTGCTTCCATAGAACCAGAACTGTCTTTTGGCAACGGCACATCCGAAGCTACAGTCAAAACATCAACAACAGTGTCCATCAAAGTTGAAAGATTCTCCGTAGATTCCACAACATGGCGCGCAAGAGATGAATAAACAATTTTGTCTGCTTGTGAACGAGGAGCCTGAACTGCAGGACCGCGGCTTTTGTTCAGCATTCTAAATTGAATCATTGAGCGGTCAATCAATTTTCCCATCTCTCCTCCAAGAGCATCAATTTCCCGGACAATATTTCCTTTTGCAATTCCGCCGATTGAAGGATTGCAGCTCATTCTTCCAATTGAGTCAATCGACTGTGTAATTAAAATCGTCTTTAGTCCCATTCTAGCGCAAGCAAGGGAAGCTTCAATTCCAGCATGACCTCCGCCGCAAACCGCTACATCGAATGAATCATAAAAAGCCATAGTTCCTCTATTTAAAAAAGCGGGAAGTTTTTAAAAGCAGAATTTTTCAGCGTAAAATAAAAACTCAAAAGCCCGAATCTTCAATTTTCTAAATGTGCCAAGTATACCAAATTTTAAACTTAAATGGAAGAAACACATTTTACAAGCAGCATTTAGAATCAACTTGTCTTACGCGAAAACATTTTGTATCTTTTATTATGACAGAAAAATTTGCACAAGATTTTTTAAGAAACATGATTTATTCAATTTATTTGGAGGAAAAATGAAAATAACTGAAAATCCAAATTCTGAAATTGCGCAAACTGTAAAAGAAGGCTTAAAACAAAAAGGCGGCTACTGTCCGTGCAGAGTTGAAAAAACTCCAGACACAAAATGTATGTGCAAGGAATTCAGAGACCAGATAAAAGATCCTGACTTTGAAGGATTTTGCCATTGCATGCTTTATTATAAATCAAAATAATTTTGGAGGAAATTATGGAAGTAAAAATCACAGAATCAAATTTCAAAGAAGAAGTTTTAAATTCAAACAAGCCGGTTCTTGTTGACTTTTGGGCTACTTGGTGCGGACCTTGCAGAATGCTGTCTCCCGTAATTGAAGAAATCGCGGCGGAAAAATCAGAAAATTTAAAAGTTGGAAAAGTAAATGTCGATGAAGAGCCAGCTCTTGCAACACAATTTGGAGTTGTAAGCATTCCGATGCTTGTGCTTTTTAAAAACGGCAAAGCAGTAAAAACCAGCGTTGGTTATCAGCCAAAAGATGAAATTCTAAAATTCATAGAATAGCATTTAAAATCCGCCTGAAGATTTTTTATCGTTAGACGGATTTTTTAACGCTTTAAAGGAATAATTCCCTGCGGAACAAATTCTCCGCTCAAAGCTCCGAACAAAGCCGCAAACGAATAACTTGAGTAGCTGTATCCGCAAAGGATTGTGTCCGCCCAATCAAAATCATCAAGAACAAAAACCGGAGACATAATAGAAAGAATAACAATCCGCTTGTCCATGTAGCGCAAACGTTTCGCAATATTCGCCGTGTGCTTGTCGTAAACACAGATAATAATTGTATCATAGCTATCCGCCACGGAAACTAAAGAAGCCGCATTCCAATTATCAAAATTGCTATTGTCGTTTTTTAATTCATAGCTGAAATGAAAAGTCGAAACATTTGGATAACGTTTTCGACCTTCACTATAAAGCGAAAGAAAAGGACCTGCTATTAAAACGCGCTCACCTTCTGCAGGCTTCAACGGCAAAGCTGAACCTTGTTTGTAAACGCTCACTGAACGGCAGGCTTGCTCAAGAAAAAATTTTTGACCGTCTTTATCTGGAATGTGCTCAAAAATTGAATTCTCATCAGGATAAAGCGGCGCATGATTTTCACTTTTAAAATAATTTAGTTTGGCAAAAACAACACGCCGGGCAGCATCCTTTACACGTTCTTTAAATTTCGAATTTGTTTTCATCCGCTCAAGATTTCTAGTCCACATATTGTCATAAAGCCCGGCAGTCGTAGAAGAAATTATAATATCGTTTCCTGCTTCAATTGCCATCATTACAGCACGATGAAAAGAGCCTGCAAACAAAGTCGCTCCGTTCATCATCATGTCATCAGTAATTATAAGACCATCGTAATTCATCTGGCGGCGCAAAATATCAGTCAGAAATTTTTTAGAAAGGCTTGCAGGAGTTCCGTCGCTTTCAATCTGAGGAAATGAAAGATGCCCGCTCATAATTGCAGGAATTTTTGCCTTTATCAAATATTCAAAAGGAACAAGCTCACGGTTCACCAAAGTCCGCGCATCAATTTCAATCTGCGGAAGCCTTCCGTGGCTGTCAAGACTCGTGTCGCCATGTCCTGGAAAATGTTTTGCAGTCGGAATAACACCAGCGTCCATTGAACCTGCTGCAAAAGCCTCACCTAAAATTCCAGAATCAACAGGGTCAGAACCAAATGACCGCGGACCAATCACACTTGAATTCAAATTCGTATACAAATCCACAGTAGGAGCAAAATTCATGTTAATTCCAAGCGCACGGATTTCACGGTTTATATAAAAGCCAGAATAATAAGCATCAAGCGGATACCCAGAAGCTCCAATTGCAAGGTTCCCCGGGGTATCAGAAGTTTCACCTTTTACATGGCGAATCCAACCGCCTTCCTGATCTGTAGCAACAAAAAGCGGAATCTTTAAAGGCCTGCTTGCTGCCTCCTGCTGAAGAATCCGCACTGACTTTGCGACTTTTTGAATATTGTCAGTATTCCACCCAAAAACTTTTACACTTCCAAGTCCGCGCTGAGTTACCCAAGAATTCAGCAAATCACTCGGCTCGGCTCCAGCCCAACCGAACATAAGAATCTGCGCAAGAAGTTCTTCATCGCTCATAGAGTCAACAAGCTTCTGAGAAAGTGGTTCTGGCGGAATATCACTCCAAAAATCTATCTTTGCAGAATCAGCAAAAGCAACTGTAAAAATTACTGAACAGAAAAAAAATGCTACAACTTTTAATTTCATTGAGAAAATATTTTAGCTTAAACAGACAAAAAATGCAATTTTATAAAAAAAATGCCGCCCGAAGGCAGCAATATATAAAATCGGATTCCAGCTTTGCTTGTAAAATCCGTAAGCGCAAAAAAAAGATGCCTTAAAAAAGACATCTTCAATTGCGAAAGGCGTCAATCGGAATCGAACCGATGCATAGTGGTTTTGCAGACCAGTCCCTTACCACTTGGGTATGACGCCATAACGTGAAAATACTATAGCAAGAAAAAAGATTCTTGTCTAGTGGAATTTACAATTTTTCAAGACGTTCCTTTAGAACAAGATAAGAGCCCAAAATGCCGCACAAACATACAATTGCAATCACATAAATTTTCAGCGGAATCAAAATAGGAAGAAGTTCAACAAGTGCGCAGAGAAGCAAACTGCTTACAAACGATGCACTGGCTTTTTGAATTTTCTTGCCTTCCTTTTTCATGGCATTTTTTTTCGCTGAAATTTTCATGAAGTAAAAAAGCAAAACGCAAAGATAAACTGCAATTCCTGCAATACAAACAAAAAAACTAGCGCGCATTTTTTATCTCCAGATATTTTAAAAGAGCTTTTTTTGCAGACTCAAATGCCAAAGGAATTTTTTCTATATCCGCCAAAGATTCAGCTTTTATCCATTCAAGTGAAACAACTTCGCTTTGCTGAGTTTTAAATTCAAAATTAGAAGGCAAAGACGCTGAATAAAACATATCGCAGGTTTTATAAATTATTTTTTTGTAAACATAAGTATTTGGAAAAGCTCCAACAAATTTTATATTTTCAGGCACAACTCCAATTTCTTCTGAACACTCACGCATTGCACTTTTTTCAGGTTCTTCATCAGGTTCACAAAATCCTCCGGGAAATGCAAGGAAATTTTTTCTAGGTTCTTTTGCCCGGCGTTCAAAAAGAATTTCATGTTTTTCATTTTCAAGAATTACGCCCACAGCAGAAGCGACATTATTAAAAAGTTCAAGTCCGCAGTCAGGACAACACCATTGCCTTCCATTCAAAAGCGTTTGGATTTTTTTTGAGCTGCAATCAGGACAAAAATTAAATTTATTATTTTCCATAAAAAATATTATAGCACAAAACAAACGCAATGAAAAACTGCTATTTTATTTTTTACAAATTAAATGTATATTTACTTCATGGATAACATTCAAAAATTTTTTTCAGATGTTCAAAAAATCAAAAAACATTACCGTTCAGAAAATCCTGTTTATGACGGAAAAAAAGTCTGCATTCAAATTCAAAATTTATTTTCAAACTCAAATAGAAATTTAAAGTCGCTAGCAGATGCTTTTTCTGATTACTGGATGAATAAATACATTTTAAATTCAAGTCAGCTAGAAAACGAACCTACAGAAGAGCACGTAAAAATTCTTGGAGCAATGCAGGCTCTCATAGACAATGACGTTTCTTCAACAGAAGCTTTGAGCAATGACGACTGGAAAGAACTTTGCCAAATTACAAATTGCGAGGCAGAAGAAATTCCAATTGAAACTTTAAACAATATGATGATGATTTTTTTAGACAAGCAGGCAATGTAATCAATGGAAAATAACTTTTACCAGCAATGTGTTCAGTGCCCAAGAAAATGCAAGTCAGACAGAAGTAATGGAAAAACGGGATTCTGCGGAGAAACAGAAAATTTGAAAATCGCTTCTGCAGGATTGCATTTTGGAGAAGAACCGCTAATCACAGTTTTCGGCGGAAGCGGAACAATATTTTTTACAGGTTGCACTTTAAAATGCGCATTCTGCCAAAACTATCAGATAAGCCAGCAAGGAATGGGCGCAAATGTAGATGAAAAAGAATTTGCAGAAATTTGTCTCAAGCTTCAAGAGCTGGGAGCAGAAAATATAAATTTAGTTACAGGAAGCCATCACATTTCAAAAATCGCGCAGTTCCTAGAAATCGCAAAAAATTCAGGGCTTAAAATTCCAGTTGCATGGAATTCCAGTGCTTATGAATCAGTTGAAGCTCTTGAGCTTTTAAAAGATGTCGTTGATATATGGCTTCCGGATTTTAAAACAATCAGCAGTGAAGCAAGCAAAAAACTTTTTATGGCAGAAGATTATCCGCTTGTTGCAAAAAAAAGCATCAGTTGGATGATAAAAAATTTTCCGCTTGAAATAGAGGAAGTTTCAAAAAACGCTGAAAAGAAAGAAAAAATAAAAGGCGGCGTTATAATAAGACATCTTGCCTTGCCTGGAAAAATTGATGACACAATTTTTGCGCTTGAATGGCTGAAAAAAAATGCTGACGGAAAAAGCTGCATTTCACTTATGTCGCAGTACACGCCAGTTCCATTCAACTCAAAAACCGAAGCAGAAAAAAACTGGAGAGAAAATTCACTTAGCACTTTTGAAAATCGTTTAATCAGCAAAGACGAAGATGAAATCCTACGCGACATTATTGAAGCTTATAACTTTGAATATTTGTTCTATCAAGATTTAAGCGACGACACAAGCTGGCTTCCAGATTTTAACAAAACACAGCCTTTCAGCAATGCGCTTGCAAAACCAGTCTGGCACTGGAAAGAAAAATTTTTAAAAAACTGATTTTTAACTTACTTTTTCCAAAACTCAATATGCTCGCTGCCGATTAAAAGTGAATCTAAAATTTCTTTTTCAACAGGTGATTTATGATGCGCAATTACAACTGCGATTCTGCTTGCGGAACTTGAAGGACATTCAGGAACAAAGTCTTTCTTGTGCTTATAAATATTTTTTTTTCCTGAAAGAAGATTATAGCTGTCGTTGAAAATTTTTCCGCTTTTTGTAGGAAGATAATTGAACTGAGAAAGGCAATTTTCATCCGAAGAAAAAATATTATTTCCATTTTGTTCAAAAACATTCAGCACTGCGCTAGCATAAACATTTTTTTTGCAGCACTTTAAAAGCTCTTCAATTCCACCGCCAATTCTAGGCGCAAAATCAATCGGAACAAGAGTGTCTTCCTGGTCTTCAATAAAATCAAACTGTCCAAACGAAATATTTTCTTTTTCAAATAAAACATCGCACCATTTTTCAAGGGCTACTTTTATTTCTGTGCTAGGATTTAAAAGCTGATAAACCGCAGTGCACGGCGTTCCATGAATAAAAACAATTTCTTTTTTGCAAAGTCGGACTAAAGAAACATTTCCTTTAAAATAAAAAATGTCCGCACTGTATTCTTTTCCCAAAATATATTCTGTAACAAGCGCATTTTTATTTTCAATTTCAAAAAGTTTTAACGCACGGTTATTCACATTTCGGGCATTAAAAATAAATTTTTCAACTTCACCAATATTTTCTTTGCTTGCAATTTTTATTCCGTAGCCAGAAAAAAGTCCGTCGGGTTTTACAATTATACTTTTTCCAGTTTGATTAACAAAATCTTTTGCCAGCTGAATCGAATCAAAAATTCTTGGAACTTTAAAATAGTTCAACAAGTCATAAAGTTTTTTTTTGGAGCGTGAAGCCAGCAATGCGTTTTTTGAAATTTTACAACTCTCAATATTTTTTATACATTCAGAAATCCAATATTCAGACAGAGGAACAACAATTTTATTTTCTGGAATTTTATCAGTAAATTCTATTTTTTCTTTTTCTGGAATTTCTTGATACTTGAGCATATAGGGAACTTCCGCAAAAAAGGCTTCAATTCCAATACTCAAAAAAGCTTCTCGTATTTCGTCCAAGCCAAAAACAAAAGAAGCCCCGGCTAAAACTATTTGCTCCATTGCAATGCAATCCTTTCACAGGCATTTTCACCGTCCATTGCAGAACTTACAATGCCGCCAGAGTATCCGCTTCCTTCTCCAGCCGGAAAAAGATTTCGCAAACCAATGCACTCAAACTTTTCCTTGCTGCGCAGAATTCTTATAGGAGTACTTGTGCGTGTTTCCGAAGCAATCAAAAGCGCATCATTGCAGACAAAGCCTTTCATCAGCTTGTTGAATTCTACAAAAGCTTTTTCAAGGCGATTTGAAATCTGAGCAGGAAGCCATTTATCCAAACGACTTGCAACAACACCTGGAGCATAACTTGCAGGCGGAAGAGTTTCACTTGCCTTGTGTTTCAAAAAATCCACAAGACACTGAGCCGGAGCTTTTTGACCTTTTCCATTTTCAAAAGTTTTCTGTTCAATAAATTTTCTAAAAAGGAGACCTGCAATTTTTTCAGTTCCAATTGATTTTGCTTCTTCAACAAATTCCAAAGGAATATCTTCTGGACGAATTTCTACGACAATTGCCGAGTTGCTCCACTTGCTATTGCGTCCTGCGGCAGACATTCCGTTTACGACAATTTCGTTAGGGCCAGTGCTGCTTGGAACAACAAAACCTCCGGGGCACATACAAAAACTGTAAACACCGCGACCGTCAATTTGTGAAGTGAGCCTGTATTCCGCAGCTCCAAGCTCCTGTTTTTTTTCTCCGTGAAACTGAATTGAATCAATCAAAGTTCTTGGATGCTCAACACGAACACCCATTGCAAAAGTTTTTGCTTCAAGAGATTCCGGGGAAATTTTTGCAAGCAAAGCATAAATGTCAGATGCTGAATGTCCTGTTGCCAAAAGAACTGCATCCGCAAAAATATTTTTTGTTTCCCCCTGATTTTTTACAACAACACCTTTTACAATTTTTTCATCGCCGGATTTTTCTAAAATGAAATCAACACATTCAGTATCAAAAAGAAATTCTCCGCCCTTTTGCAAAATAAAATTCCGAATGTTGTTTACAATTGCCGGAAGCTTGTCTGTGCCGATGTGCGGATGAGCGTCTGTAAGAATTTTTTTGTCCGCCCCGAAATGCTCAAAAATTTTTAAAATGCCATTTATATTTCCGCGCTTATTGCTGCGTGTGTAAAGTTTTCCATCGCTAAAAGTTCCAGCTCCGCCTTCGCCAAAACAATAGTTCGAATTTTCATCCACAATTCCAGTTGTGCTTATCATGGCGATGTCGCGTTTTCGTTTTGAAGTTTCGCTGCCACGCTCAATAACAACCGGCTTGATTCCATGCTCCAAAAGTTTCAGTGCGCCAAAAAGTCCTGCAGGTCCAGAACCTATTATGGCGACAGATTTTTTTCCGTCCGCAGTTTTCCAGTCAGGCAAAGCAAATTCATCAGCAGGATTTTCTCCGATGTAAACTTTGTAGCGCAAAAAAAATTTAATATTTCTATGGCGCGCGTCAATCGATTTTTTTACAAATACAGTTGAAATATCTTTTTCTTCAAAACTGATTCCTTGTTTTTTTAATGCAAGGCGGATTTCTTTTTGTATGAATTTTTCGTCTTTTTCTTTTTCTGGCTGAATCGCAATGGAAACTTCTTTTATCATGCAGACAGTTTATATAGAAAAGAAAGAGGAATCAACAACCACAAAAAAATCTTCGGGTCAAGCTAGAAGATGGCATTCTTTGCCTAAATATGACAAGTTTATTTTAATTCGGCAATAATGATTTTATGTCATACTCCGGCTTGACCGGAGTATCACGTGCGTCCTGTCATTAATGTACCCTAAGATGACAAAACGACTTACTGTCATTACCGTGCCTGACACGGTAATCTAAAAACTAAAAATCCAATGCAAGCGAGCCGTCTGCTCCTGACTTCCATTTCTTGAGCCCGAAATCAGAGCTTGCAGAAACATAAGCGTTAAGCATATCAATCAGAGTGCCGCTGTACGAAAGTGTCTGCGCGCTCTTGCATTCCGATGTTGTGCCGGCAACAACAGAAGAAGTCGGACTATT